>NZ_CP082839.1:3480000-3665000 GCF_019930585.1 Sphingomonas nostoxanthinifaciens
CGATAGGTGCCCTCGGTCTTCTCGAAGCGGACGCCGGTCAGAAACCCGAACTTGCCGATCTTCCCGTCGTACTGAACATAGCCGTTATAGATGTTCTCGTCGTCGTTGAGATACGCCTGGCGAAGGCTGGTGGCATCGGCCGCCATATTCTCGGTCAGCGCGCCGCCGGTGATGAGTTGGTTGATCCCGCCCGTCGAGGTCATGGAGCCGAGGTTGTAGGCACCGTCGAAGATCGTGAAATTCTCGGTGCTGCCCAGGCTTGCGCCGGTCGTCGACGGTACGCCGCTGTAGGTGTATTTCGGGTCATAGTGCGTGACCTTCTCGAAGCGCGCGCCACCGCCTGCGCTCAAGGTGCCCTCGACTGCACCGAAATCGACCGGAGCCGACAGGCCGATATGGCCCGACCATGCACCATCATGATCGTCCTGGGCCGCGTTCGACAGCGAGTTCAGGACGTAGCTCGAATAATTGGTAAGGGTCGAACCGTCGGTCGCCGCAAGGTTCGGCAAGAGCGGATTGGTCACATTGTCGACCGCGACCGAGGCCGTTCCCGGCCGCGCCAGCGTACCCGAATAGGAATAAGGCGACGAAAGTCGGTTGGCGGCATAGGCGCCATAATATTCAACCGACAGCTTGCCGAACGTACTGTTACCGCCGAACTTGTAGAAGTTCTCGCGATCATGGATCAGATTGTCGTTGATGTTCTCGGAGAGTGCGGTCGTCGCGGTAAAATTATTCGTCGCGCCGTACACCGGATTCGAGAACCCATAGACCAATGCATATTTTTTCGGATGGAAGTCGATACCCGATTCGAACGCCTTGAAATACAGCGTCGTGCCCGCAGCAATATCCCATGTCAGCGCGCCGCCATAGCCATAACGCTTCTTGGTCTGCGTATACATGATCTGCTGCGCCTTGCTGAGCGCGTTGCTCGGCTGGCCCGCCTTATCCAGGAATGTCTGCTGAATGTTGTCCATCTTCATCGAATCGGCGGTGTCGGTGGCGAAGAACGACACACCGAACGGGGTGCTGCCACTGAACGGGTCACTGTGCAGGCCGAAGCGGGCACCGCCGCTGATCGTACCCTGGAAAATGCCGTTGGCGTGCGGCTGACGGAAGCCGCCCGCCGCGATCACCTCGATATAGGGTTTCTCGCCGGGCGCGATTTCACGCGACAGAATGTTGATCTGCCCGCCGAGCGCCGTGGCCTCCTGCGAAGGCTGGTTGGTCTTGAACAGTTCCAGGCCGCCGGCGAGTGCGGCGGGAATGGCGTCGAACGGTACGGCCCGGCCGGCACCGTTGATCGATCCGGCCGGCAGCATGACACCCTCATACAGCACGCCATTCAGGTTCGGGTCGATGCCACGGATCTGGATCGAGCGCGATTCACCGCTCTTGTTGATGACGGATGCGCCCGGCAGGCGGCGCGCCGCATCGCCGAGCACGTAGTTCGGCATCTGCTTGATCTCGTCCTGCGACATCACATCGACCATGTTCGGAGCCAGCTTCTGGATCAGCAGCGCCTGCTCGACCGTGCTGTGCGCGCCCTTCAGGCGCGACGCCTGGACGACGATGTCCGAGCGATCGCTGTCCTTCCGGTCGTCGGAGCCCTCCGCATCGGCCGAAGCAACGTTCACGGCGTCATTATGCATCGCCATCGGCTCGCTCGCCGGGGCCGCGGCGCATGCGGGGGAGACGCATACCGGCAGCAGCGCGCCTGACAGCAGCAGCAGCGCGCGGTGGCGACGAAAGGCGGAAGGCAGAGGAAGGGTCATGACAATTCTCTGAGCTTTCGTTGAAAGAGGGAGGATGCGTTGATCGGCGCAGCATCGCCGCTGGATGCTGGGCGGATGACTCACGGGTCGCCGACCCTCGCGCCGCGCAGGCGGCGTCGCACGGAACGGCGGGCGAAAAGAGATCGGGAAGCCGGCGCGGACGAACCGAACACGCCAGCTACCTTCCGGAACGGGTATGACCATGTCACCGACACTGCGTCCCACGCCCAGGCCGACGGGCGTGCGGACGAAGCGACGCAATGGAAATTGCGCTGTGATCTTCCTGATGTTGTTTTGGGACTGCTCGGCTTATGCTCTCTGCACGGCTGTGCAACTAACGTCCGGTCGTGTCAGGATCGTGACAGCGAAGATCAGCAATGTCATTTTCTCGGACTAGAGCGCTCTCGTGCCCAGCAGTGATTGCCCACGTCCCGTTTCTGCCTGGATTCGGGCCAGCCGTATCGATCACATCAATCTCGCCGCCGCTTTGCTGCGCAGCGGCTTCATGCCGTTTTTGGCGCTATTCCTTTATAAACACGGGCTTGGCGCCGCCTCGATCGGCGCGGTCATGGCATTCGGCAACCTGGTCTTGATGGTCGCGACGGTGCCGGCCGGCATGGTGGTCGACAGCAGGCATGGCCGAAAGGTTTGGCCGGTCATCGCCGGTGGCCTTGCGCTCGGCGCATTCTGCATCCTGCTCCATTCTCACAGCATGTTCGCGTCTCTCTGCGCCGTAGCGATGATGTCGCTTTCGGAAGCGGTGATCACTCCCGCCCTGCTCGCGATGAATTTCAATATCATTCCGATGTATCAACGGCTTGATCAACTCGGCCGCAACCAGGCGTTCGGCCATTTGGGGCGAGCGGCGGGGCTCGCTTTGGCGGGTTTGGTCGGTAGCGGCTTCGGATTTTCCACGCTTATCGCGTTCGAAGGCGTCTATCTGATGCTTCTTCTCGCGACGGTCTGGCGCGCACCGCCAGTATCGCGGCTCCGAGTCCACGAGGGCAGGCCGAGCGCGAATCGGAGCCAGACGCTGCTGGGGTTGAGCATCGCGCTCGGCCTTTTCCAGATTGGCAACGCCGCACTCAGCCTGTTGCTGGGCCTTTCGCTCGCCGACTCCAGCCGATTGAGCGCACCCGCGCTTTCGTCCGGCATTGCGATCGTCGCGCAGATCGCGATGATCGGCGGCTCGATCCTGATCGTACCCGTGTTGCGGCGGTGGGGTTATTGGCGCGTGTTCGCAGCGACGTTCGCAATTCTCCCGCTACGCTGCGTGATCGCGACGATCCTCCCGCCGCACCTCGCGCTCGTGCCGGTGGAGATATTGCACGGCATAGGCGAATCGGCGCAGATGCTGGCGATCGGCGCGGCGCTGAGCGAACTTCGCGTACCGGCGAACGGGATTGGCGTGCGATATGGCAGCATCATGCTGCTGCAGGAACTCGGCAAAGCCGCGAGCCCCCTGCTGGCCTGCTATGTCGCCGAACGGTGGACGACGGATACGGCGTACATTCTGATGGCCGCGATCGGAGCCATCGCGCTGATCTTCTGGATCCCGTACCGCCAGCAGATGCCGCCGTCAGTCCCAAGGAGGCGATTGGGACTGGTTTGATTGAAATTTTGTGATATTTCTGCACAGCTGTTCAGAGCAAGGGTCGCTGTGAAGAAACACTATGTCAGCGCCCGCGAGGTGGCCGAGCGCGCGGGGGTTTCCCGTTCCGCCGTTTCCCGCGCGCTCACTCCTGGCGCGAGCATTTCCGCCGACATGAAAGCCCGCGTGATCGCCGCGGCGGACGAGCTCGGCTACGAGATCAACATGCTCGCGCGCGGACTGCTCGACGATCGCAGCATGATCGTCTCGCTGGTCTCCGCCTCGCTCGGCAGCCCGTTCATGGGCATGATGCTGCCAGCGATCACGGAGCGTCTGATCGCCGCCGGATATGCGCCGCTGCTGATCAACATCGGCACTGCCCCCGACATCGCGGAAGAGTCGCTGCGCCAGGTGGTCAGCCTGCGCTCGGCGGCGGTGGTGATTTTGTCGGGATCGCCACCCGGCACGTTCATCGAGGCGACGAAGCGCACCGGCATCCCGCTGATCGCGCTCAACCGCGACGAACCCGGGCTGAACCTGATTTCCGCCGACAACCGGGCGGCCGGTCGTGTCGCCTATCGCGAACTTGCAGAAACGAGCGCGCGGATCTGCGCGGTGTCGCCGGCGCGCGATACGTTCAGCATGCGCGCGCGGATCGAAGGCTTTCTATCCGGCGCGGCGGAGGCGGGGCACGCGCCGCCGCGGATCATCCGCGCGGCACCGCCGATCGCCGACAGCGGGCGCGCCGACTATGCCGGCGGGCTCGCGCTCGGGCCGGAACTGATCGGCCCGGACGGTATTGCCGACGGGCTGTTCTGCCTGAACGACCATATCGCGTTCGGCGTGATCGACGCCGCCCGCCGCTCCCGCCGGGCGGAAGCCGGTCGTGATTTCTCGGTCATCGGCTTCGACGACGTGCCGATGGCGGCATGGGAAGGATATCGGCTGACCACGTTCCGCCAGGATCCTCACGTCTTCGCCGAGCAGATCATGAGCACGATCGCGCGCTGCGTGGATGGCGAGGAGGAGGATGTGATCGACCACCTCATCCCCGCCAATCTGATCGCGCGCGAGTCGGTTCGCCACGTTGGCTAGACGAGCGACGAGGTCCGGCGTCAGCCTCATGCGAACAAGAGCAGCAGCCGAACGACAGCGGCGGGAGCACGATGGGCGTGGCGAGGCTCGATCCCGTCGACGGACGCAGGCATGCCTGCGCGGCCGGCAAGATCGAGGACGTGCCGGCCGGCAAAACCGCCGCACCAACTGCCCCAACTCGGCAGCCGATGAGAATGGTCGCTTTTAGGGAAAGATCGGCGGCTGCACGGCCGCCGAGCAGTGTGTCAGTTACGGTCGAACAGCCAGGCCTCACTCTGAATGCCACGCTCGACTTCGGCGCGAAGGGCGAGCGCGCGCTGGAGGGCGTCGACCTCGTCCTTGATCGCAGCGATCTTCATCTGATCGACGATCATGCCGAACGAGCGCCCCTGCGCGTCCGAAATCGGCATCGCGACTTCGTAGACGTTCTTCGCCGGAAGCTTGGCGACGACGATCTTGGTCTTGCCGATCAGAGCGAGGTCGCCGGCGCTGGAAGGCTTACCGATCCGCGGCGCGTCGCTGCACGCGATGATCGCGTTGCTGGTGGTGCCGGGAACATTTGCATGCAGGCCGAGCAGGAACACGTCACTGTGCGCAGCCGCGACCCGGGCGATCAGGGCCTGCGCGTTGGGCGCGCTGACGGCAATCAATTGAGGCGCAGGCTTGGTGGCGGCGGGCGCCGCAACCGGAGCGGACTGCGCATGAGCGGCGGCGAGAGCGCTCGGCAGCAGTAGCAGGGCGGCCACACGGAAAAGCGGGTTTGTCATGATGTCGTGTCTTTCGGTTGGATGATAGAAATCGAAGGTCGCACCGGCGCGGGCTTCCCCCGGCAATCGCTCAATATCGTCGCCCCGGGCCATCGCCGGCGTTGACGCACGGCGACACCGGTCGACCAGTGCCGAGCCCGTTAAAATACTCTGAACGATGATGGCTGCGGATTGAACAAACAAGCATGCTCATCGCAGGGCGAACAGCCCTGCCGCCTGCATTTTTCCTCTGAATATTTCCAGCCCGTCTAGCGGTGATCTGTTGTTGTTATGTCCGCGCTATGCAGCGCTTATGACATCTCGATGAAATTGAAATATTGTATAAATTGCCGCCGCTCGAGCAGCTGCCATTTCAAAACGATGCTTATCGGGCCACGACGGGCGGGAAGCGCAGCACCACCTGGAGGCCAGGTGCCGCCTCGCCGATTTCAAGTTCCGCGCTATGGGCATTCGCGATCGCCGCAACGAGATTGAGGCCAAGGCCATGCCCGGGCCGCGTCCGGCTCGCTTCCAAGCGGGTGAAGCGTTGCAGGATGCGTGCCCGATCGGCCACGGCGACGCCCGGTCCATTGTCGGCGACGGTCAGAACGACCCTGTCGCCGGTCATCGCCAGTCGCAAGGACACGCGCGTTCCCGATGGTGTATGTTTCTGCCCGTTGTCGATCAGGTTGACCATCGCCTGCGCAAGCAGTTCCGCATCGCCGAACACCGAAACCTCCGGCGCCACCGACCATTCGAGCATGCGGCCGCCATCCTCGACGATCGGCGCGTAACTCTCGCACACGTCCACGGCAATCTCAGAGAGGCTAAGCGGCGTGAACGCGCTGCGCAGCCCGCCCTCCTCGATCTCCGAAATCCGCAGGATTGCCGCGAACAGCGCGAGCACGTCGTCGCTTTGCGAAATTGCGGATTCGATCATCGCCTTGCGTTCGGTCGGATCGCCGGCCGCAGAAGCGCGTCGCAATTCGTTGCGCAGCCGCGCCAGCGGCGTATGCAGATCATGCGCGATATCGGCGGAGACCTGCCGGACATTCGCCACCAGCATCGCAATCCGATCGAGCATGACGTTGACCATCATCGCGAGCTGGTCAAATTCGTCGCCCGCCGGCCCGATGCGAATGCGCTGCGACATGTCCCCGGCCATGATGGCGGTTGCCGTTTCGCGCGTGGCCGAAAGCCTGCGCCGCAGATAGATGCCGAGAAACAGTGCTCCGAACGCGCCGATCAGCAGCACGCCGAAAAAGGCATTGGTGAACAGGCGCACAACATTTTTGTCGGCATGATCGACTGTATCGCTATCCGCCACGATGATAAGCCGCGTACCATCCGGCAGATCCTCGGCGAGGCCGCGCGCCTTGTCGCCGCGCCCCTTCCTGCGTTGCTTCGGCGTATGCGGGGCGAGACGCGCAGCATGCCAGCCGGCCGGGCCGTATAAGACCAGTGGAGAGCCGGCCAGCCTGTGCCCCGCGCGATCGAACACGGCATGATTCAACTCGCTCATGTACAGGCCGCCCGCGCGATCGTTGACCGCCAATGCCAGCCCGGCCGGGCCACGCCGCCGATAGGCGATCCTGAGCGCCTCCATATCGCCGGCGATACGGCGATCGAACTGATCGGAGACGGTGCGATGGACCGACCGGTAGACAAAATCGCCGAGCACCAGCGTGGCCACCGCGACGGCCATCGAATACAGGATGGCGATACGATAGGCAGCGCTCCGCCGCCATCGTCCCCGGATCGAGATGCCGCGATCAGGCATCGCCGCGCAGGCGATACCCGACGCCCCGAACCGTGCCGATCATGCCCGCGCAGCCCGCATCCGCCAATTTCGTTCGAAGTCGGCTGAGATGCGTTTCGACCAGATTGGTCTTGGGATCAAAATGAAAGCCCCAGACGCGTTCGAGGAGCATGGTCCGCGTCAGCGTCTCGCCGCACGCCCGCGCCAATTCCTCCAGAATGCGAAACTCTCTGGGGAACAGCACCACGTCGCGGCCACAATACGTAACCGTGCGACGCAACAGATCCAGCGAAAGGCCGCCCCACACCAATGTGGTGGCAGGCGTCGGCGAAGCGATCCCGCCATCTCCTGCGCGACGGTGGAGGGCGTGGATCCGGGCGATCAATTCGCTCAGATCGAACGGTTTGACGAGGTAATCGTCGGCACCCGCAACGAGCCCTTCGACACGCTTGGTAATCTGACCCAGCGCGGTCAGCATCAGCACGGGAACCTTGCAACCCCGTCCGCGCAAAGCGTTCAGTACGGCGATGCCGTCTCCATCCGGCATCAGCCGATCGAGGATGACAACGTCGTAATTGCCGCTGGCGAGGCTTTCCAGTGCGCCGCCGCCCGTCTCTACGACCGTCGCCTTATGGCCTGCGTTTGCCAACCCCTCTTCGATAAATTGCGCGGTCGCGCTATCGTCCTCGGCAAGGAGCACGCGCACCGACAGACGCCCCGGCCCAGCAGGCGGGTTATCGGCGATCGGAAAGGTCTCGTATGGCATGGCAGGGAAGCGAACTTTCGTAGACGGCGACGCCGACAGCCCCTCCCAGATCGAAGTCCCTGAGCTCTACTGGCTTCGCGGAGGCCGTGACCTCGCAAAGACAGCTTCACAGCCTCGAACAAGATTGCGCGCACAGCAAATGCCATGCCGCTCGAAGTTCGACCTGCTCCGGCTTGGATGTGTGAATTTATAATCAAAATATTGCATAATGATGTAATATCACGTCGCAGGGATGCTGCCGTCGGTGCCGATGTGCACCAGCCGGTGGATAGGATGCGCCACGGTTGGATCGACGACGCGGTTCCAAGCGCGCAACAACGATCGAGGCGTTGCGCACGACCTGCCACCGGATTGCGCTGTTCCGCGCCATCGACCGCGCGCGACGTCACGCGTGTGGCGATCGTCATCGGGGCCGACATCGCCTCGTCGGTTCGGTCGTCTCCGCCCGCGCCGACAAGCCCGCGCCCTGTGCGCCGGGAGCGTGCCGAGCCAACGCGACGATTAGGAAGCTCGCCGCGAAAATGGCCGATTTGCTCGGACGCCTTGCGGGGCCACTGTGGCAACGAGGGCGGGATACCTCTGGCGCGCGCCACTCTAGGATATAGCCTTGGAAAACGGTGATTGCCCGGCGATTACAGTGGCGAAAAAATCTGGCGGGCTTTTCGGGAATTTTTCATTTGATATCAGTGTTATATTCCAGATTTGAATCTGAGGTCTGGTACTTTCGCTATCGTCGGCGATAGCATGCCGGCCAAAGCGGAGGCGCAGACTTGCCCTTTCGTTTCGAGCGCCAGTGCGCAACAGAGGCGGCGATGCTTACGATCCGCCCTGCCAATGCCTGTCGCGATGCCGAGGCGGTGGCCGAAATCTACGCCCACCACGTCCTGCACGGCACCGGCACGTTCGAGGAGGTGCCCCCGGACGCAGCCGACATGGCGCAGCGTATGGCCAAGGTGATCGATCGCGGCTGGCCGTGGCTGCTGGCGGAGGACGAAGGCGGGATCTCCGGCTATGCCTATGCCGCCCAGTTTCGCGATCGATCGGCGTACCGCTTCTCGTGCGAGAATTCGATCTACATCCGCCACGACGCCATCGGGCGCGGGGTCGGCCGGGCGTTGCTGTCGGCGCTGATGGATGCCGCGACGGCCGCGGGATTCATGCGCATGTATGCGGTGATCGGCGACGCCGCGAATGCGGGCTCGATCGAGCTTCACCGCCGCATGGGCTTCGACGACGCAGGAACGCTGGGCTCCATCGGCTACAAGTTCGACCGCTGGCTCGACGTCGTCTTCATGCAGAAGACATTGTCGTGAGGGTGCGATGACGGGCCGTCGCGTTCGGACGCTACGACGGAGCCGCGCGATGCTGCGCCGGCACGGGCCGACCTCGCCCGCGTGGCGCCGCCGCGCGGCCACGTTGGGGGGCGCGGTCGCGGTCGGCCTCGTCGCGATCGCCTTCGCGAGCGTCGCCGATCGCGCCGCCGAGCTGTTCGGCGCGTGGACCATGCGCGTCTGGTGGCTGCCGCTGGTGATGACGCCGGTGGGCTTCATGCTGATCGCGTGGATCACCGCGCGGCTGGCGCCGGCCGCGCGCGGTTCGGGCATCCCGCAGATCATTGCCGCCAAGCGCGATCCCGAGATGGCGACGCGCGCGCTCGCCTCCGCCCGCGTCGCGATCGTCAAGTTCGTGCTGACCGCGGCGGCGTTGCTGTGCGGCGCCTCGGTCGGGCGCGAGGGCCCGACCGTGCAGATCGGCGCCACCGTGATGGCCTATGCCCATCGCCTGATGCGCGTACGCGTCTCCGCATCGGTGCTGGTGGCGGGCGCGGCGGCGGGCGTGGCAGCGGCGTTCAACACGCCGCTCGCCGGCGTCGCCTTCGCGATCGAGGAACTGGCCGCCGCCTATGAGCAGAAGATGACCCTGCTGGTCATGACCGCCGTGCTCATCGCCGGCATGACCAGCCTCGGGCTGGCCGGCGACTATGTCTATTTCGGCGTGGTCGGCCAGACGCTGCCGCTCGCCGCCGTGCTGTGGCTGGCGCCGGTCGCAGGCGTACTGGGCGGTCTCGGCGGCGGCCTGTTCTCACGCGCGATGCTGTGGCTGTCGAGCGGCGGCGCGGCGCGGCTGTCGCGGGGCAGGCCGGTGCTGCTGGTGGCGGCATGCGGGCTGGTCGTTGCGGTGCTGGGCGTCGCGACCGGCATGACGTGGGGCACGGGCTACACGGCCGCGCGCGCGATGATCGACGGCAGCCGCGCCCCGCTGTGGTTCGGTCCCGCCAAGTTCGCGACGACGCTCGCCACCGCTGCAGCCGGGCTGCCGGGCGGGATCTTCGCGCCGTCGCTTGCCACCGGGGCGGGTGTCGGCAACCTCATCCGCGCGCTGTTTCCGAGCGAACCGAGCGGCGCGGTCGTGCTGCTGGGGATGGTCGCCTATTTCACCGGCGTGGTGCGCGCGCCGCTCACCTCGGTCATCATCATCTCGGAAACCACCGCAAGCCGCGGATTGATGCTGCCGCTGCTGGCGACCGCATTGATCGCCGACGGCGTGGCCTCGTTCGTCTCACCCGAGCGGCTGTATCACGGGCTTGCGCGCGGCTTCCTGCCCCGCGACGAGGATCAGGGTGCGGCCGGCAGCCGCAGCCGCACGAGCAGCCCGCCCAGATCCTCGCTCTCCTCCAGCGCCGCCGATCCGCCGTAGATCCCGGCGACGTCGCGCACGATCGCGAGGCCGAGGCCGGTGCCCGGCTTGCCGGTGTCGAGCCGCTTGCCGCGCTCGAACATCGCCTGACGCTCGGCGGCGGGGATGCCGGGGCCGTCATCCTCGACGACGATATCGACGAAGCCCGGCTCGGTCTCGACCGTGACGAAAACACGGTGCCCCCCATATTTGGCGGCATTCTCGATCAGATTGCCGAGCAGCTCGTCGAGATCCTGCCGCTCGACATGCACCTTCGCCTGCCGGTTGCCGGCCGCGTCGATCGTCACGTCGGGATAGAGCCGAGCAACCGCGCGCTCGACCGATTCGAGGCTGGGCCAGACTGCCGCGACGCTCTGGCCGGAGGCCCGCCGCCCGACGGCACGCGCGCGGGCGAGATGGTGATCGACCTGGCGGCGCATCGTCGTCGCCTCGCGGATGACCGTCCTGCACAGATCGGGGCTGTTCGCGGTCGCCTCGTTCATGACGACGGTCAGCGGCGTCTTGAGCGCATGCGCGAGGTTGCCCGCGTGGGTGCGCGCTTCTTCCGCCTGGCGCTCATTGTGGGCGAGCAGCTCGTTGAGCTCCTCCACCATCGGCGCGATCTCGACCGGCAGGCGCGCATCGACCCGCGCCGCGCGGCCGCTGCGCACCGCCGCAATCTCGCGCCGCACCTTGCGCAGCGGCCACAGGCCGAAGGTCGCCTGCAGCGCCGACATCACGATCAGCCCGAAGCCGAGGATCGCGAACGAGCGGACCAACGTCTTGCGCAGGACGGCGATATAGGCATTCAGGCTCGCACGATCCTGCGCCACCTGAAACCGCCACACGACCGGCGAGCCCGGCAGGTGCACGTCGCGCTCCATCACGCGCAGCGGCTCGTCGGCGAACTCCTTGGTGTCGTAGATGTGGAAGCCGTCATCCTCGTGCGGCGGCCCGGTGAGCAATGCGCGATCCCAGAGCGAGCGCGAGCGGAACGGCTCGAAGCTCGGCGCCGACACCTGGTAGTAGAGGCCCGATCCCGGCTCGAGGAAGCGCTGGTCGCCGAGCGGGCGGTTGAACCGCACCTCGCCCACCGGATCGATCTCGGCGGACGAGATCATCGCGTTCAGCACATATTGCAGCTGCGCGTCGAAGTTGCGCGTGATCGCGCTGTTCAGCACGCGATCGAGCGCGAGCCCCCCGCCCATCAGCAGCACGCCGATCCATAAAGCGGCGATGCCGAGCATGCGTCGAATAAGCGAGCCGGTCGTGCCGCTCACCACGCGCGGCGGTTCGTCGCCGCCGCTGGCAACCACCAGCGGACGGCCGAACGTCACGCGGATCATGTTGGCCGGAATTTCCAGCCAGCGCGCCGCGCCCGCCCGGGGCCGCGCGCGCGCCATCTCAGGCTGGCTCCTCGAGGCTGTAGCCCAGCCCGCGGATGGTGGTGATGACGTCCTGGCCCAGTTTCTTGCGAATGCGGGTGACGAACACTTCGATCGTGTTGGAATCGCGGTCGAAATCCTGATCGTAGATATGCTCGATCAGTTCGGTGCGGCTCACCACCTTGCCCTTGTGGTGCATCAGGTAGGAGAGCAATTTATATTCCTGCGCGGTCAGCTTCACCGGCTCGCCCGCGCGCGTGACCTTGCCCGAGCGCGTGTCGAGCCGGATGTCGCCCGCCAGCAGTTCCGACGAACTGTTGCCCGAGGCGCGACGGATCAGCGCGCGCAGCCGCGCGATCAGTTCCTCGGTCTGGAACGGCTTGGCGAGATAATCGTCGGCGCCGGCATCGAGCCCGGCAACCTTGTCCGACCAGCTGTCGCGCGCGGTCAGCACGAGAACGGGCATGTCCTTGCCATCCTTGCGCCAGCGATCGAGCACCGTGAGGCCGTCAATTTCCGGCAGGCCGAGATCGAGCACCACCGCGTCGTAATTCTCGGTCATGCCCAGATAGTGGCCGTCCTCGCCATCGGTCGCGAGGTCGATGGCATAGCCCGCGCCCTCGAGCGTCGCGCGCAGCTGCCGCCCCAGATTGGGCTCGTCCTCGACGATCAGTACGCGCATCCGTCACTCCTCGTTGGCGCGGCGTCAGCGCCGGCGCTTTACTGGCATATGTCGTTTCGGCCCAACGCTTCAATATCCGGATCGGGCCACGATCTGGCCGGTGCGGCCATCGACGTCGAGCCAGATCACCGATCGGCCGCGCATGAACTTCAGGCGATAGACCCCCGAATCCGCATCGAACTCCGGCCCCAGATAGTCGCAGCCGGCCATGCGCGGCACGATCTGCTTCTCGATCTGGTGAAGCGGCATCACCTGCCCCGACTGACGCGCGGCATAAGCGGCATCCTGGTCGCGCCGCCGCTGGGCGGAAGCGGGCACGCAGAGCAGCAGGGCCGCGCACGATGCGGCGGTGATCGCCTTCAGGATCATGCCCGCGCCTTGGCCCGATCCGCTTGAATAACCCGTGAATATGAACGGCCCGCCGAACGCTCTCGCGCTTGGCGTCGTCCGCGACTATCTGGCGGCCATGGCAGCACCCATTCTCGCTTACGAAAATCTCGGTCTCGTCCAGGGCAATGGCTGGCTGTTCCGCCATCTCGACCTCCACATCGGCCCGCGCGACCGGCTCGCGCTGATCGGCCGCAACGGCGCCGGCAAGACGACATTGCTCAAGCTCCTCGGCGGCCTGATCGACGCCGATGAAGGCCGGCGTACGATCGTGCCCGGCACGAAGGTCGTGCTGCTGGAGCAGGATCCGAACATCGCCGGACATGCGACGTTGCGCGACTGGGCGCTGGCGGGCGACGACGCGCCGCAGCCCTATGAGGTCGAGGCGATCGCCGATCAGCTCGGCATCGATCTCGCGCGCGAGGCGGCAACGGCGAGCGGTGGCGAGCGGCGACGCGCCGCGATCGCACGCGCGCTGGCGCAGGCGCCCGACGTGCTGCTGCTCGACGAGCCGACCAACCATCTGGATCTTGCCGCGATCGAGTGGCTGGAAAAGTGGCTCGGCCGCTTCAACGGCGCGTTCGTCGTCATCAGCCACGACCGTACCTTCCTGACGCGGTTGACCAAGAGCACTTTCTGGCTCGACCGCGGATCGATGCGGCGCGCCGAGGTCGGCTTCGGCGGGTTCGAGGCGTGGACCGAGGCCGTCTATGCCGAAGAGGCGCGCTCCGCCGAAAAGCTCGACGCCAAGCTCAAGCTCGAGGAGCATTGGCTCCAGCGCGGCGTCACCGCGCGGCGCGCCCGCAACGAGGGGCGCAAAGCCAAGCTGATGGAGATGCGCGCGACCCGCGCCTCGATGATCGGGCCGCAGGGCACCGCCAAGCTCGTCACCGCCGCTAACGACACCAAGACCAAGGTGGTGATCGACGCCGAGCACGTGACCAAGAATTACGGCGACCGCACGATCATCCGCGACTTCACTTTCCGCATCACGCGCGGCGATCGCATCGGGCTGGTAGGTTCGAACGGCGCCGGCAAGACGACCCTGCTCAAGCTGCTGACCGGCGAGATCGCGCCCGACGAGGGCAAGATCAAGCTGGCAGCGACGCTCGATGGCGTCATCATCGACCAGCAGCGCAAGCTGATGTCCCCCGAAAAACGCATCCGCGACGTGCTGGCGGACGGCGGCGACTGGATCGACGTGCTGGGCGTGCGGAAGCATGTCGCCGGCTATCTCAAGGAATTCCTGTTCGACCCGAACATGATCGACGCGCGCGTCGGTACGCTCTCGGGCGGCGAGCGCTCGCGCCTGCTGCTGGCGCGCGAATTTGCCCGCCATTCCAACCTGCTGGTGATGGACGAGCCGACCAACGACCTCGATCTGGAAACGCTCGACCTGCTGCAGGAGGTTATCTCCGATTATGACGGCACCGTGCTGATCGTCAGCCACGACCGCGACTTCCTCGATCGCACCGTCACGGTGACGCTGGGGCTCGACGGATCGGGCCGCGTCGACGTGGTCGCGGGTGGCTATGCCGACTGGGAACGCACGCGCGATGCGCCGAAGACGAAAGCCACGGCGAAGACGGGACCGGCCGACGCCGCGCCTGCGCCGACGCCGACGCGCAAACGGCTGAGCTACAAGGACCAGCGCGATTTCGACCTGCTGCCGAAGGAGATCGAGAAGATCGAGGCGGCGATCGTGCGCGACGAGGCGGCGCTGGCCGATCCCGAGCTCTACGCGCGCGATGCCGAGCGGTTCGCGGCATTGATGACCGGGCTCGAAACCGCGCGCCGGCGCAAGGAGGAAGCCGAGCTGCGCTGGCTGGAACTGGCCGAGATGGCCGAGGGCTGACACCCGCGCCAGGGACATTGACGCAAAGCAGTCTAGCTGCCACAGGCGCCGCTCCCTTGGGGAGTAGCCGTCCGCGCGATGATGCGCGGCGCATCCGTCAACATACTCGGCCCCGGCCGTGGCGGATGCAGCGTCAGCTTGGCGAGACCATGGGCGGCAGCGTTCCCGGGGCCGGGTGCGTGACGGCCGCTCCATGCGCTTGCGCCCGGCCCCGGGGGACGACGATGCATTCTTTGGCCGTGATGATTGCGCTGCTGCTGGGTTCGGCGGTCGCGATCTACCTCTCGTGCGAATTGTTCGTGAACGGTGTCGAGTGGCTCGGCTCCAAGCTTGCCGTCAGCCAGCGCGCGACCGGATCGGTGCTCGCCGCCTTCGGCACGGCGCTGCCTGAAAGCGCGGTGACATTGGTGGCGGTCGCGTTCGGCGGCACCGCGGCGAGCAAGGCGCTCGGCGTCGGCGCGGCACTTGGCGGACCGCTCGCGCTCGCGACGATCGCTTATGCCACGGTCGGCGTCGCCCTGCTGCTGTGCCGGGTGAAGCTGCCCAAGACGCCTGAGATCAAGGCGCAGTTTCGTGGCCTGTCGCGCGATCAGGGCTGGTTCCTGCTGCTGTTCGTCATCAAGATCGCGCTCGGCCTGATCGCATTCGCGTGGAAGCCTTGGCTCGGCCTGCTCTTCCTGCTCGCCTACGGCGTCTATCTGCGCGCCGAGATGCGCCACGAAGGCGGCGAGGTCGAAGGCGAGCATGAGCCGCTGACCTTCGCTCCCAACAGTGCTGATCCGGCGATCGGGCTGGTGCTGCTGCAGACCCTCGTCGCGCTCGTCGTGATCTTCGCCGCGTCGCATCTATTCGTGGCGCAGTTGGGTGGCCTCGCGCCTGTGCTGGGGCTCAAGCCGCAGCTCGTCGCCCTGCTGCTGAGCCCGGTGGCGACTGAATTGCCCGAGACGATGAACGCGATCATCTGGATCCGGCAGGGCAAACACCGGCTGGCGCTGGCCAATATCTCCGGCGCGATGATGATCCAGGCGACGGTGCCGACTGCGTTCGGCCTGTTCTGGACGCCGTGGCTGCTCGATGCGCCTTTGCTGCTCGGTGCCGGGATCACGGCGGCGGCGGTGGCGATCATGTTCGTCGCATTCCGCTGCGGCGTCGTCTCGCGGCGGCTGCTGGCGGCGATGAGCCTGCTCTACCTGCTGTTCGCGATCCTGCTGGTCGGCCTGCATATCGGCCACTGACATTTCGATTGGCCTCAATGGCTTGCGCCGGGCCACGCAAGAACATAGACCGAACATATGGCCCAGCTCGACACGCGCGAAAAACTGGCGATCCTGGCCGATGCCGCGAAATATGATGCGTCCTGCGCGTCATCCGGCACCACCAAGCGCTCCTCGCGCGATGGCAAGGGGATTGGTTCGACCGAGGGCATGGGCATCTGCCATGCCTATGCGCCCGACGGCCGCTGCATCTCGTTGCTCAAGATCCTGCTGACCAACAGCTGCATCTTCGACTGCCATTACTGCATCAACCGCAAGAGCTCGAACGTGCGGCGCGCGCGCTTCACCGCGCAGGAAGTGGTCCAGCTCACGCTCGCCTTCTACCGCCGCAACTATATCGAGGGGCTGTTCCTCTCCTCGGGCATCATCAGCTCGTCCGATTACACGATGGAGCAGATCGTCGAGGTCGCGCGCTCGCTGCGCGAGGACCATCACTTCCGCGGTTACATCCACCTGAAGACGATTCCCGACGCCGATCCCCAATTGGTGCATCAGGCCGGCCTCCATGCCGATCGCCTGTCGATCAACGTCGAGTTGCCCACCGCGCGCGGGCTGAAGCGACTCGCCCCCGAGAAATCGGGCGAGCGCATCGCCGGGGCGATGCACGACCTAAAGGATTCGATCGAGGACGGGCACGATGCGCGCAAGCGCTTCCGCAGCGCGCCGCGCTTCGCGCCCGCGGGCCAGTCGACCCAGATGATCGTGGGCGCCGACAGCGCGAGCGATGGCGAGATCATCGCCAGCGCCAAGGGCTTGTACGACCGATACAGCCTGCGCCGTGTCTATTACTCGGCATTCAGCCCGATCCCCGACGCAAGCGCGATCCTGCCGCTCAAGCGGCCGCCGTTGATGCGCGAACACCGTCTTTATCAATCAGATTGGATGATCCGGTTCTACGGATTTTCTGCTGAGGACGTTACGAATGCTGCGGATGCAAACGGGATGCTTCCGCTCGACATCGATCCCAAAACCGCATGGGCGCTGAAGTTTCGCGGCATGTTTCCGATCGATGTGAACCGCGCGCCGAAGGAGATGCTGCTGCGCGTTCCCGGCCTGGGAGTGAAGGCGATCAACGCCATTCTGAGCGCGCGGCGGTGGCGGCGGTTGCGGCTAGAGGATATCGGCCGCCTCACCGTATCGCTTGCAAAGGTGCGGCCGTTCCTGATCGCCGACGATTGGCAGCCGGGTGCGATGCTGGACAGCACCCGACCGATTGCCAAAGTGGCCACCGATCAGCTCGAGCTTTTCAAATCGTAACAATTGCTGCGTTGCAGCAGATCCAGATCGGAGTTAACGCCCGGTTACCGTTTCGGTTGCGGAGCGTGGCCGGTGTTTTCGGCCGAGTGATGGAGTGTTTGTATGGTTGGCCTGGTTGCGGTCGTAGGCACCGTTTATGTCGGATCGATCGTCATCCTATCGTTTTCCGCCATCGCATGGCGGGTTTCGGATCGGTTTCGCCACAGCATGGTGGGCGACCAGGCCCTCTGATCGGGGCAACCGATCCGGCCTGACGGCACGCCCCGGCGCGTCGACCGTTTTGCCGGGTGATGCAGCGCGTAATCCTTTCTAGTCCCGACGGTTTCGATGGCTGGCGTATCGCAGCGCGAGCGCTAGCGATCGAAGGGGTTCGCGCCGATTCGATCGTCTGGACGATCGGCGAGGGGCCAGCCGATCTGTTTGCGGGCGACGCATCGCCACACTCCCCCCTGCCGGCGGCCACTGACGGCCAGACCTTTTCGGTCCCCCGCCCGTTCGTCGAGCTTGCGCGCGATGTGATCGCGCATGGCGATCCCGAGCGCTTCGCCTTGCTCTATGCGATGCTGCTGCGCCTGCGTGCGACGCCGCAGCTTGCGCAGGATCATGCCGATCCGGGCCTGCGCCGGCTGGAGCGGATGGCCAAGGAGGTGCGCCGCGACATTCACAAGATGCGCGCCTTCCTGCGTTTCCGCGAGGTGGCGGATGATGGCGGGGTGCGCTTCGTTGCGTGGTTCGAGCCCGAGCACCACATCGTCCGGTCCAACGCCGCCTTCTTCGTCAATCGCTTCGCGGCGATGCGATGGTCGATCCTCACGCCCGAACTGTCGATTCACTGGGACGGCGCCACGTTGACCGAAGGACCGGGCGCGACGCGCGCCGATGCGCCGGCGGGCGACCCGCTCGAAGAGACGTGGAAGACCTATTACGCCTCGATCTTCAACCCGGCGCGGCTGAAGATCGGCATGATGCTCAAGGAGATGCCGCGCAAATATTGGAAAAACATGCCCGAGACGGCGTTGGTCCCTGCCCTGATCGCGGGCGCGCAAGGCAGGGAGGCGGCGATGGTGACGGCGAGCCGGGACGACATGAGCGGCAACGTCGCGGTCGCATGGGAGGCGCTGCGCGAAGAGGCGATGGGCTGCACCCGGTGCCCGCTCTACAAGCCCGCGACCCAGACCGTATTCGGCGAAGGTCCGGTGGATGCCGCGATGATGTTCATCGGCGAGCAGCCGGGCGATCAGGAGGATCTGGCGGGGCGCCCCTTCATTGGTCCAGCCGGCCAATTGTTCGACCGCGCGCTGGCGCAGGCGGGGGTCGATCGCGCGCGCACCTACGTCACCAATGCCGTCAAGCATTTCAAATATGAGCAGCGCGGCAAGCGCCGCATCCATTCCAAGCCGAACGGCGCGGAGATCGAGGCGTGCCGCTGGTGGGTCGAGCAGGAGCGCGACATGATCCGCCCGGCGGTGACGGTCGCGCTGGGCGCGACCGCGGCGCGCTCCATGCTGGGCCGCGTCGTCACCATCTCGGCCGCGCGCGGCGTCGCACACCGTCTGGAGGATGGCGGCGAGGGATGGGTCACGGTCCACCCCAGCTATCTGCTGCGAATCCAGGATCGCGATGCCGCCGATGCCGAGTTCGAGCGGTTCGTCGCGGACCTGAAGCACGTTCAAGAGCGCGTCGGCGCGCTCGCAGGAACACGCTGAGCCTCAGGCTTGCGCTCCCAAACGCAAGTGGGGCCGGGTCCATCTCCGGACCCGGCCCCGCATTGCATACCGCTGAGCGAAGCTCAGGCGGCGAGGCTGGCCCGGCGCGTCGTGCGCGCGCGCATCATCATGCCGGCGCCGAACATGCCGACGATCATCATGCCCCACGTGGTCGTTTCCGGCACCGAGGCGACCAGCGTGCCGATCTGGAACTGATCGAAGCCGAGCGCGTCCGCCTTGCCGACGTTCGACAAGGTCAGCGCCTTGATGCCGCCCGCATTGGTGAAGCCGAGATAATCGACCGAGCCCGAACCGGCGACGCTGGAATTGAACAGCGTGTCGAAGCTGTAGGTCTCGGTCGCACCCGACGCGAGCAGCAGCGTCGCGGTCAGGTCGCTCTCGATATCGGTCGCGTAGAAGCCGAGGCCCTGGACGGCGTCGGCGAAGCTGATCGTGAAGGACGATGCCTCCATCGTGTAGAACTTGCTGCCATCGGTCGCGAACGGGCCGTTCGGCACCGGGCTGCTGCGCGTGTAGGAGCCCATCATCTGGCCCGCGCCGGTCACGCTCGCCGTGGTCGACCCGCTCGCGCCGGTGAACGTCCACGTCGCGGGGTGCGCGCCCGAACTGTAGGATTCGAAGCTCTGACCAAGCACGTTCTGGAGACCCGACACGAACGACGCCTGCGCGGCATCGGCATTCGGGCTGGTCAGCATCGCGCCGCCCGAAACATTGTTGTCGTAGCCCGAATAGACCACGGTCGCCATCGCGGGGGCCGTGCCCAGCACCAGCCCACCAGCCAGCGCCAGCTTGGTCAAACCCTTCATTACCTGTCTCCCCACGCGGAACGCGACATAAACATCTGATTAACTGTTAAATTCCCCTGTCGCATTCCGGTTCCTACACAAAAATGCTTAATGATCCGTTTTCCACATGTGGCAATCGCACCGCAGGACAAGATCACGGCATTGTGGCAGCCATTCCGGATCGTTCGTTTACAATCTCGCCGCGTCTACGCAAGATCGCTTCCGGCATTTCGGCGCGAATGTAATCGAGCAGCGCCTCGCGCACGTCGCAGCGCAGGTCGAACGCGATCGCCGCATCCTTCGCCGTCATCAGCGCGCGCACCTCGATCGCATCGTTCTTCATGTCGGTGACCTGGAGGTTGAAGAAGCGCCCGTCCCAGCGCTTGTTCGCGCTCACGATCTCGCCGAGCTTCACCCGCAAGCGTGGAATGTCCGCCGCCGGATCGAGATACCAGAAGACGCTGCCGAGCAACTGGCTGGTCTGGCGCGTCCAGTTCTGGAAGCTCTCCTCGAGAAACTTCGAGACCGGCACGACCAGCCGCCGCTCGTCCCAGATCTTGATGACGACGTAGGTGAGGCGAATCTCCTCGATCCGCCCCCATTCGCCGTCCATGATGACGACGTCGTCGATCCGGATCGGCTCGGTGAACGCCATCTGCAATCCGGCGATCAGGTTCTTGAGCGCCGGCTGAGCCGCTGCGCCGACCGCGAGCGCGGCGAGGCCGGCCGAGGCGATCAGCGTCACCCCGATCGAGCGGATGCTGGGAATGCTCATCAGGATCAGGCAGGCCGTCACCGCCAGCACGAGGAACACCGCGATCCGGTGCAGGATCGCTGCCCGCGTGCGGCGGCGGCGGGCGTTCAGATTGTCCTCGACGGTCATGTCCGCCTTGACCTCGACGATGTCGTTGCCAGCGCGCAGGATCGCCACCGCCAGCCAGCCGATCAGCGCCGGCACGAGGATGCCCGCGACCTGCCGCCACGCGGCATGGCCTTGCGCGTTGAGGTCGAGCGTCGGCTGGATCGCCGTCAGCGCGAAGGCGACGAGCAGCCAGCGGCTCGGCCGACGCAGCCGCTTGAGCAGCAGATCGTCGGTCTGGGTCGTGGTGCGCCGCGCGGCGCGGCCCATCGCCATCATCGCCAGCCGATGCGCCGCCAGCGCGACGCCCACGGTGACGACGATGATGCCGACGCCCCGGACCCATCCGGGCAAATTGGCTATGAACTGCTCCATCCGCCTGCTCCCGATCGTTCCACCACCGGACGATCCTGGGCGGCAGGCGTTCCCTGCGCGGCGTGTCGGATACGGCGGAGCGCTTGTGCGGCGGGGCATAACTGCGCACAACGGGGGATGACCGCGCGCTCGCATGCCAACGAACTCACCCTGCGCGGCGTCGTGCTGGGGTGCCTCATCACCCTCGCCTTCACCGCCGCGAATCTGTATCTCGGCTTGAAGATCGGCCTGACGTTCGCGACGTCGATACCGGCCGCCGTGATCTCGATGGCGCTGCTGCGCGGCTTCCGCAGTTCGAACATCTTCGAGAACAACATCGTCCAGACGATCGCCAGCGCGGCGGGCACATTGTCGTCGATCGGCTTCGTGCTGCCCGGCCTCGTGATGACCGGCTGGTGGAGCGGCTTCGATTACTGGACCAGCTTCTGGGTGTGCGCGATCGGCGGGCTTCTGGGCGTGCTGTTCTCGGTGCCGCTGCGGCGCGCGCTCGTCACCGGATCGGACCTGCCCTATCCCGAAGGCGTCGCCGCCGCGGCGGTGCTGGAGGTCGGCAGCGAGACCGCCGAGGGCGCAGCCGAGAGCAAGGCGGGACTGCGCGTGATCGTCGTCGGCAGCATCGCATCGGCCGCTTATGCCGCGCTCGCGGCGACCCAGATCGCCGCATCGGAGGTGTCGCGCTGGTTCCGCATCGGCGCGGTCGGCAGCGGCTTCGACGCGACCCTCTCGTTCGCGCTGATCGGCGCTGGCCATCTGGTCGGGCTGACGGTCGGCGTCGCGATCTTCGCGGGGCTGGTGCTCGGCTTCGGCATCGTCACGCCGTTCCTCACGTGGTTGCACGGCCAGCCCGACATGGCCGAGATGATCTGGCGGCACGACGTGCGCTTCTTCGGCGCGGGGCTGATCGGCATCTCCGCGATCTGGACGCTCGGCCAGCTCGTCATGCCGATCGCGCGCGGCCTGTCCGAATCGCTTGCCGCCAGCCGCCAGCGCAAGGCGGGCACCACCGCGCTGGCGATCGAGGAGCAGGATATCCCGCTCGGTCTGCTCGGCCTCGGGCTGGCGGCATTGCTGCTGCCGATCGCGTGGGTGCTGTGGCGCTTCGTCGCGGCGGGCCCCCTCGCCCCCTACGCGCTGCCGCTGGCGGCGATGGGCGTCGTCTACGTGGTGATCGCAGGCGCGATCGTGGCGGCGGTGTGCGGCTATATGGCGGGGCTGATCGGCGCGTCGAACAGCCCGGTCTCGGGGCTCGGCATCCTCGGCATCGTCGGCGCGGGGCTGCTGCTCGCTTTGTTCGTGCAGCCGCACGTGCCGGCTGGCGCGACCCCGCACCTCGTCGCCTTCGCGATCTTCCTGACGGCGCTGATCTTCTCGGCGGCGACGATCGCCAACGACAATCTGCAGGATCTGAAGACCGGCCAGCTGGTCGGCGCGACCCCGTGGAAGCAGCAGGTGGCGCTGATGATCGGCGTGATCGCCGGATCGCTGGTGATCCCGTTCGTGCTGGGCCTGCTCAACCGCGCTTATGGCTTCGCGCCGCTGGTGGGTGCGCCACCGGCCAATCCGCTCGGCGCGCCGCAGGCCACTTTGATCGCCACGCTTGCCAAGGGCGTGCTGGGTGCTGGGCTCGACTGGTCGGTGATCGGCGCGGGCGCGGCGGCCGGCGCGGTGCTGATCGTGATCGATGCGGCGCTCAAGCGGCGCGGGGGTATGCACCTGCCGCCGCTGGCGGTGGGCCTCGGCGTCTATCTGCCGATGGGGGCGACGCTGCCGGTGGTGATCGGCGCGGTGATCGGCCACCTCTACGAGCGGCGCACGCGGACCGAGGCGGCGCAGCGCACCGGCGTGCTGCTCGCTTCGGGCTTCATCGTCGGCGATGGGCTGTTCGGCGTGGCGCTGGCAGGACTGATCGTCGCGACCGGCAGCGGTGCGCCGCTCGCGCTCGTAGGCACCAGCTTCGCGACGCCGGGGATCGTGATCGGTCTCGCGCTGTTCGCGGGGTTGCTGGCGGTGCTCTACCGCTGGACGGCGCGGGTCTCGGCGCGACTCGGCTGATCCTGCCAGCTGGCGGCGGCGCGATCGTCCTCGACGCGCGCCTCGACCCAGCGCTCGGTGCCGTCGGCGAAGCGCTCGCGCTTCCAGAACGGCGCCGCGACCTTCAGCCGGTCGATCAGATAAGCGCAGGCGTCGAGCGCGGCCGCGCGGTGGAGCGAGGCGGTCGCGACCAGCACGATCGCCTCGCCCGGCGCCAGCGCGCCGCAGCGGTGGATCACGGTCGCGCCCACCAACGGCCATCGCGCCTCGGCCTCATCGACGAAGCGCTGCAGCGCCGCCGCCGTCATGACCGGATGATGTTCGAGGAACAGTTCGACCAGCCCGCCCTGCCCGCGGACGATGCCGGTAAAGCTCGCCACCGCGCCCCCGCCGAGCCGGTCGAGCAGCGCCAGTTCCGCGCCGACGTCGAACGGCGCGTGCTGGACGCGCACGGTCGTCATCCGCCCGTCACCGGCGGGAAGATGGCGATCTCGCGCGCGCCGGCGATCGGGGCGTCGAGCGGCACGAACGCCTGGTCGATCGCGGCGCGCAGGCGGCCCGTATCGGCGAACGCCGCGGCGTGGCCGGGGCTGCGCGTCGACAGCCAGGCGATCAGCCCGGCGACATCCCGTACATCCGTCGGCGGCTCGATCGTCTCGGATGGTACGCCGACCTGCTCGCGCACCCACGCGAAATAGAGGATCTCCACCGCCACGCTTCAGTCCATGTGCTTCAGGCCGATGCGCAGATAATCCCAGCCGGTGACGAGCGTCAGCGCCGCCGCGGCCCACAGGCACGTCAGGCCGACCAGATTGATCCACGCCGCCTCCGGCAGCGCCCCGGCGAGGATGATCGCGCCCAGCGATACCAGCTGGAACGTCGTCTTCCACTTGGCGAGCTGGCTCACCGGCAGCGACACCCGCACGCCCGCCAGGAATTCGCGCAGGCCCGATACGGCGATCTCGCGCAGCAGGATGATGAGCGCCGCGATCACCGGCCAGCCGTCGATCGCGCGGGTGAACACCAGCATCACGATCACCGTCGCGACCATGATCTTGTCGGCGATCGGATCGAGGAAGATGCCGAGCTTCGACACCGTGCCCTGCGCACGCGCGAGATAGCCGTCGAAATAATCGGTGATGCCGACCAGCACGTAGAGCACGAACACCGCGGCATAATCGCCGCGGCCCGGATACCACAGCAATGCGACCAGCACCGGCATCGCCAGGATGCGCGACAGCGTGAGGATGTTCGGAAGCGTCAGCACGATCCCGACCTTAGCCGGGCTCCCCCCCGTTGGGGAAGGGCGCGGTTCGTCGATGCAGCACGACCGGATGGCCCCGATAGAGCGCGTCGCGGAACGGATGAAAGCCGAGCCGGGCGGCCAGCACCAGCGAACGGACATTGTCGACCGCCACCAGGCAGACCAGGGGCTGGGGTTCGCGGTGCCGGTCGTGCCAGTCGATCACCCCCGACATCGCCTCGTACGCAAAGCCGTGCCCCTCCGCCCAGCCCGCCAGCAGCCACATCGCCTCGGGCGAGTGATCGAAATCGTCGCCGAGGCCGCGGTGGAAGAAAGCGAGGCCGCATTCCCCCGCGAAGCGTCCGCTTTCCTGCTCCTCGATCGCGAACGCGCCGAAGCCGCGCAGCGCCCAATGGCCGGCATAGCGCAGGATGCGGGCGTGATTCTCCTCGGCATCCTGCGCGCCGCCGACATGGTGCATGGTCGACGGCTCAGCGACCATCGCCGCACGCCCGGCGAGATCGTCGAGCCGGTGCGGCCTGAGCCGCAGGCGCTGCGTCACGATCGCTACCGGGCCGGACGCCTCGGCAATCATAAGTCAGAGACGCGGCTTGGTGTTCGCATGGTTGTTGAGCTATGACGCGCCGCCGTGACCCGATCCAGTGCTGTTTGCGCCCCCGCATGACGCCGTCCTTCCGACTTCTCGCGAGGCGGCGCTTTCTGCCGCTCTTCGCGACTCAGTTTCTGGGTGCGTTCAACGACAATCTGTTCAAGCAGGCGATGATCCTGTTTGCGACCTACTCGATCTATTCGGATGCGAAGATGGAGGCGGCGTTCAACGCCATCGCCACCGGGCTGTTCATTCTGCCCTTCTTCCTGCTGTCCGCGCTGTCGGGCCAACTCGCCGACAGCCATGACAAGGCGAAGATCGTCCGGCTGGTGAAGACCGCCGAGATCGCTATCATGATCGTCGGATCGCTCGGGCTGATGTTCGCGTCGGTGCCATTGATGCTTGCGGCGGTGCTGGCGATGGGCACCCACTCGACCTTCTTCGGCCCGATCAAATACGCCATCCTGCCCCAGCATCTGGAGGGCGACGAGGTGCTGGGCGGCACCGGGCTGATCGAGGCGGGCACCTATATCGCCATTCTTGCCGGGACGATCCTGGCCGGCTTCGTCGATGCGCGCCTGACCGCGCTGATCGTGCTGGCGGTCGCCGGCATCGGCTGGCTGACCGCGCGCACGATCCCCTCCGCCCCACCGCCGGGCGAGCGACTGCCGCTCGATCTGCACGTCGTACGCTCGTCGATCCGGCTCGTTTCGGCGACGATGCACATCCCGCGCCTGTTCCTGTCGATCTGCGCGATCAGCTTCTTCTGGATGATCGGCGCGGTGCTGGTGATCGAGTTCCCGCCGCTGGTGAAGAACGTCTTCACCGCGGACAAGGAGGTGGCGAGCCTGTTCCTCGCAATCTTCTCGGTCGGCGTGGCGATCGGGTCGGTGCTCATCAACCGGCTGCTCAACGGCCAGGTGTCGGCACGCTTCGCGCCGGCCTCGGTGATCGCCATGGCGGGCTTCGTGCTGCTGATGGCATTCGCCGCGAGCCGCTGGATCCCCGCGACCGGTCGCGACCTCTATGCGCTCGGCGAGTTTGCGCGCCATCCCGGCGCACCGATGGTCGGCGCGGCATTGCTCGGCGTGTCGATCACCGGCGGCATGTTCGTGGTGCCGCTCTATGCCTTCCTGACGACGACGGTCGAGGCCGACCATACCGCCCGCACCGTGGCGGCAAACAATATCGTCAATTCGGGAGCGATGGTGATCGGTGCCGGCGGCGCGATCGGCCTGGCCGCCGCGGGCGTCTCGATCATCAACGCATTGGTCTGCGTCGCCGGCATGTGCCTGATCGCGGCGGCGATCGCGTGGAAGCTGCACCGCGCCTGCGACGAACCGCTGTGCGCGGAATCCTGAGCTCCTAAACGCGCCGAATCATGACGCGAGAATGCCCCCGCGCGAGCAGGGGCATCCCGTCACCGTCGCCAGCGCCGATCGTCAGTCGGCGCTGCGCTGGGGCAGTTCGGGCTTGGCTTCGACCGCGCCGGTCACCGCATCGACCGCATCGCTGGTCGCCTTGGCGATCTTCTTGCGCCCGATCACCGCCGCGACGCCGGCGGCCACGCCGGCAAGCGCGGCCGCGCCGATCGCCACCCGCTTGCGGGTCACGCCGGCCGTCGCGTCGGCGGCCTTGTCCTCGACCGCGCGCACGGCTCGCTTCACCGTCGTCGTGGTCGCCGCAGCGCGCGGCTTGCGCGTGCTCGCCTTGCGCGTCGTGGGCGTGGCGCCCGATTTCGCCGCAGCCGCGCGGCGCGCGCGCGGCGCCTTTGCCGAAGTTTCGGCGGATTTGGTCTCGCTGGCGGGCGTCGCGGCAGCCTTGGCGGTGCGCGGCTTGCGGGCGCGCTTTTCCGGGGTAGCGGCGGCGTCCGCGGCTGGGGTGTCGGCCATTCGGAACATCTCCCTCGTTCGATTGTCGCTCTAACCAGCGCGTGCCCATGCGGTTCCGTAACGATCGCGTGCCGATGGATGACCGAGGCGACAAGCGGCCGCAACATGACGACACACGCGGGCAAACTGCGGCCGCCACAGACAAAAGCGTCGGCACATTCTTCCCCCGTATGTGTCCGGCACCGACGCTTTCAGCGTCATCCTCCCCGAACTATGGGGCAGTACCAATCCGGTGCTGCCCCGTTTTTTATCGGGCGAAGACGTGTCGCTGCGCGATCAGAAGCTGTGCGGATCGGGATCGCTGACCTTATCCTGCCGGTCGATACGCGTGTAGAGATCGCGCGTCGCCTCCTCGGTGCGCCGGCGGTCGGCGTGGCTGCGCCGGCGGTTCGTCAGCACCGCATAACCCAGCACCAACGCCAGCAGGATGCCCCCGATCGCGGCGATCGCGCCGATACCGTCCATGATCCGTCTCCTTTCAAATCAAACGGATCGCGACCGAACAATATCCCGATGGAACCGGCGCGGGGCCGAACCATATAGCGTCCATGCTCCGCCCCGGCGCCTGGATCGAACCGAAGCCCGAGGGCCTCTATCTGCCCGCGGCCGATGCGTGGATCGACCCGTCGACGCCGCAACAGCGCGCGCTCGTCACCCACGGCCATGCCGATCACGCGCGCGGTGGGCATGGCGCGGTGCTGGCGACGCCCGAGACGCTGGCGATCATGGAATGCCGCTACGGCCCGCAATCGGGCCAGCCGGTCGGCTATGGCGAGACGGTGCGGATCGGCGAGGTCGAAGCGCGGTTCGTACCCGCCGGCCACGTTCTCGGCTCGGCGCAGATCGTGCTCGACTATCGCGGCGAGCGGATCGTCGTTTCGGGCGATTACAAGCGCCGCCCCGATCCGACCTGCCCGCCGTTCGAGCCCGTCCCCTGCGACGTGTTCATCACCGAGGCGACGTTCGGCCTGCCGGTCTTCCGCCACCCCGACACCGGATCGGAAATCGACCGGCTGCTGCACGCGCTCCATGCCAATCCCGAGCGGTGCGTGCTGGTCGGCGCCTATGCGCTCGGCAAGGCGCAGCGGCTGATCATGGAGCTGCGCGGGCGTGGTCACGACGCGCCGATCTTCATCCACGGCGCGCTGCAGCGGCTGTGCGACCTGTATCGCGACTGGGGCATACCGCTGGGCGAGCTGCGCCCCGCGACCGGGCTCAAGGCCGCCGAAATGAAGGGCGCGATCGTGCTGAGCCCGCCCGGCGCGCTGAACGACCGCTGGTCGCGCCGCCTGCCCGATCCGATCACGGCGATGGCCTCGGGCTGGATGCGGACGCGCCAGCGCGCGCGGCAGAAGAATGTCGAACTGCCGCTGGTCGTCTCGGACCATGCCGACTGGGACGAACTGACCACCACCATCGCCGAAATCGCGCCGGCCGAGGTGTGGGTGACGCACGGCCGCGACGATGCGCTGGTCCACTGGTGCATGACGCGCCAGATCAAGGCACGCGCGCTGGCGCTCGCCCATTATGAAGACGAGGACGAGTGAGTGTCAGGCAAACAAAGGCAGCAGCCGCGCCCGTCGCACCGCCACGTCCTCCAGACCGATCGGCGGGGCGGGCGGCGTCTTCGATCCGCAATTGGTGAGTCCGCGCGCGCCGTAGAAGTCGCCCGCATCGCAGCAGTCGTTGCAGGCGCAGCGCTTCCAGAAATCCAGCGCGATGTGCAGCGACACGGCCGGATCGGCGGCGAGATCGGGATGGTTGACCAGATCCTGCCCGATCCGGTCGCCCGACGCCTTGTAATTGTTGCGGAAGGTGAGCTGAAGCATGCCGCGCCCGCGATAGCGCCAGCCGTCGCCCGGATTGACGTTGCCCTCCTTCGGCCGCGCATAGACGATATTGGCGATCGACTCCGGCTGATGCGCCACCGCGACCGCGCGCGCGTTCGGCTGCTTCGCCTTGGCGTGCGGATCGGTCGCGAAGCGGTTCGGCCAAGTATTGGCCAGCCCCTGCGCGCTATAATTCAGATTCTCGGTGAAGTGCGTGTAGCCGCCGGTCTCGTGCGCGGTCTGCGCGACGAATTCGGCGACGCGATTCGGCATATCCATCTGGTAGAGCGGAAAGGCGGTCACCGCCTCGGTGCCGATCGCGCGGATTACGGCATCGGGCTGGCGGTCGGCCGCAAAGGCGAACAGTGCAATATAGGTCGCCGCGTCAGGGTGCGCGTCGTCGGGAACGGTGAACCCAACCTTCGCCAAACGTGCGTGAAGCTTTGCTAAATCTATCGTCATGATGGTCCCCCCGGTCCAAGTGAATAGTACCAAATCGGGCTCAAACTCTCAAGATCGGGACGGCGGAACCGGAAGGTTCGCGGCGCGTCTCGACCGGCATGCCAGCACCCAAGACCTTTATCGGCCTGCCCGCCGCCACGCTCGATCGGCTGGAACATCCACGCATCGTCGTCCTCGGCGCGTCCGAAGCATCGCCTTATACGGTGGGTGAACGCAGCCATTCCGGCGACGCCCCGGCCGCGCTGCGAAAAGCGTCCGCGCAGTTCGGCGCGTCGCTGGGCCAATATGATTTCGATCTCGACGCGACGATGTTTCCGAACAAGGACGACAAGCGCGGCTGCGTCGATGCCGGCGACGTGCCGACCAATTCGTGGGACGCCGCCGGCAATCGCGCGCGGATCACGGCGACGGTGCGTGCGGTGCTGGATGCGGGCGCGGTGCCGATCCTGCTGGGCGGCGACGATTCGGTGCCGATCCCTGCGCTCGCCGCGTTTCAAGGCCGGCCACCGCTGACGATCCTGCAGATCGACGCGCATGTCGACTGGGCCGACGTGCTACAGGGCAATCCGGTCGGTTATGGCTCGACGATGCGGCGCGTCGCCGAATATCCGTGGGTCGCGCACATGGTGCAGGTCGGCATACGCGGGCTCGGCTCGGGCGAGGCGTGGCAGCATGACGACGCCCGCGCCTGGGGCTCGCACCTCATCTCGTCCTACGCGCTGCACGAGCAGGGCTGCGCGGCGGCACTCGACCATATCGCGCCGGGCGCGGACGTGTTCATCTCGATCGACTGCGACGGCATCGATCCGGCGGTGCTGCCGGCGGTGAACATGCCGACGCCCGGCGGCCTCAGCTACGAGGACATGATCCGCCTGCTGAAGGGCGTCGCGGCCAAGGCGCGCATCGCCGGCCTCGCGCTGGTGGAATATGTGCCGTCGCGCGACGACCGCCACATGATGTCAGGGCTGGTCGCCGCGCGGATCGCAGCGGTGACGATGGGGCTGGTGCTGGGAAGCGACTAGCCCTTCCGGCCGCGCTTGAACGCGCGGAACTGCGCCGCCCAGCCGGGGCGATCCTCCTGCCGGCCGCGCGCGACCGCCAGCGCATCGGCGGGAACGTCGCGCACGATCACCGATCCTGCAGCGACGATCGCGCCCGCACCGATCGTCACCGGCGCCACCAGCGCGCTGTTCGAGCCGATGAAGGCGCCCTCGCCCACCTTGGTCAGGGTCTTGTCGAAGCCGTCATAATTGCAGGTGATCGTGCCCGCACCGATATTGCTGCCCGCGCCGATGTCGGCATCGCCCAGATAGGTCAGGTGGTTGGCCTTGGCGCCGCGCCCGAGCCGCGCCTTCTTCACCTCGACGAAATTGCCGACATGCGCGTCCTCGCCGATGTCGGCGCCGGGGCGCAGCCGCGCGAACGGACCGACGATCGCGCCGGCCGCCACCTGCGCGCCCTCGATATGGCTGAAGGCGTGGATCGTCACCCGATCGGCGATGCGGACGCCGGGGCCGAACATCACGTTCGGCCCGATCGTGACGTCGCGACCGATCGCCGTGTCCCACGCAAACCACACCGTCTCCGGCGCTATCAGAGTGGCGCCGTCGGCCATCGCGCGCAGCCGGCGCTTCGCCTGCCAGGCCGCCTCGACCTCGGCGAGTTCGGCGCGGCTGTTGACGCCCGCCACCTCGGCCGGATCGGTCTCGATCACCGCCGAGGCGCGCCCCGCCGCGGCGGCCAGCATGACGATGTCGGGCAGATAATATTCGCCGGCGGCATTCTCGTTGCCGACTTTGGCCAGCAACGGCCACAGCTCAGCCGAACGCACCGCCATCAGCCCCGAATTGCACAAGGTCTCGGCGCGCTCGGCCGGGCTCGCATCCTTATGCTCGACCATCTTCAGGATGCGGCCATTCTCGGCGATGATGCGGCCATAGGATAGCGGATCGGGTGGGCGGAAACCGAGCACCACCACGGCGGGCGCGTCGTCCGCGTGCAGCCGCGCCACCATCCGCGCCATCGTCTCGGTCGAAACGAGCGGCACGTCGCCATAGAGGATCAGTACATCGCCCTCGAACCCGGCCAGCGCCGTCTCGGCCTGCGCCACCGCATGCGCCGTGCCGAGCTGCTCCGCCTGCGTCGCGACGGCGAGGCCGAGCGGCGCGGCGAACGCCTCGACCTGTTCGCGGCCGGCGCCCGTCACCACCACCGTCCGCGCGGCGCCCAGCGCCGCGACCGCGTCGACCAGATGGCCGAGCATCGGCCGCCCGGCGATGGGATGCAGCACCTTGTGCAGATCGGACTTCATCCGCGTGCCCTTTCCGGCGGCGAGGATGATGGCGGCAAGCGGCGTGGTCGTCATCGCCGCGCTTTGCCATGTTCCGCTTGCACAGGCCACCACCCCCGCTAAGGGCGCGCGCATGGCCGCCGCTTTCCCCTTCGCCGTCGTCGTGTTCGATCTGGACGGGACGCTGGCCGACACCGCCCCCGATCTCACCGCAGCGCTCAACCACGCGCTGGAGGCGCTGGGCCGCGCGCCGGTACCACCCGAATCGGTGCGCGCGATGGTCGGCCACGGCGCGCGGGCCCTGCTGGAGCGCGGGCTCGCCGCGACCGGCGAAGTGAACGAGGATCTGGTCGAGCGCGGTTTCCCGATCTTCCTCGATCATTATCGCGCGCATATCGCCGACGGCAGCCGGCCCTATCCGGGGGTGGAGGCCGCGCTCGACGCATTGTCGGCGCGTGGCGTGCGACTCGCCATCTGCACCAACAAGCTCGAGGATCTGGCGCGCATGTTCGTAAGCGCGATCGGCTGGGACGGTCGCTTCGCCGCGATCGTCGGCGGCGACACGCTGCCGCAGCGCAAGCCCGACCCCGCGCCCGTCCATGCCGCGATCGCGCAGGCCGGCGGCGGCACCGCCGCCTTCGTCGGCGATTCGATCAGCGACACCGATGCGGCGCGCGCCGCCGGCATTCCCTGCGTGGCGGTGACGTTCGGCTTCACCGACCGGCCACCCGAAACTCTCGGCGCGACTTTGCTGATCGACCATTTCGACGCGCTGGTGCCCGCGCTGGAGCGGATCGGCGCCTGACATGGTCCTGCGCCGTTTCTCCCGACTCGGCGCCGGGCCGCATCGCGAGCATCGCCCGCCGCCGAACGACCCGACCGACGAACTGATCGAGGCGATCGGCGAGCCGCTGATCGTGCTCGACGGATATCACGTCGCCCATGCCAATGCCGCCGCGCGCGCCTTGCTGGGCGAGCATATCGTCGGCGACTATGTCCGGCTCGCGCTACGCCACCCGGCCGCCGGCCCGGTGCTGAGCGGCGACGAGGAGGGCCCGGTGGCGCTGAGCGGGCTCGGCGGTCAGGATCGCCTGTGGGAGCTCACCGCCGGCACGATCCGCCCCGGCCGCCGCCTGCTGCGCCTGACCGACCGCAGCGCCCAGCGCGCCGCCGAGCAGATGCGCGTCGATTTCGTCGCCAATGCCAGCCACGAATTGCGCACCCCGCTCGCCTCGCTGATCGGCTTCATCGAGACGCTGGAGGATGCCAACGGCCAGGAAGACGCCACGACGCGCCTGCGTTTCCTGTCGATCATGGAGGGCGAGGCGCGGCGGATGCAGCGGTTGATCGACGACCTGATGTCGCTGTCGCGGATCGAGGCCGACCGTTATTATGCGCCGCGCGACCGGATCGACATCGGCCCGCTGCTGCGCGAGCTGGCGGACGAGTTCCGCAGCACGCGCCGCGACGGCGAGCGGCTGGAGATCGACGCCGCCGATCACGCGACCGTGATCGGCGATCGCGCGCAGCTTCACCAGCTGATCCACAACGTCATCAGCAATTCGTTCAAATATGGACGCGACGGCACGCCGATCGTCGCCGCGCTTCGCGTGAACGGGCTTCAGGCACATTTTTCGGTGACCGATCAGGGCGACGGAATCGCACCGGCGCACCTGCCGCGACTGACCGAGCGTTTCTATCGCGCCGACCCCAGCCGCAGCCGCGCGATCGGCGGCACGGGGCTCGGCCTCGCCATCGTCAAGCATATCGTCGAGCGGCATCGGGGGCGGCTGGAGATCGTGAGCGAGGTTGGCCGCGGCACGACTGTCAGCGCGCACCTTCCGCTCGCACCCTAGTTGCTGTCATAAAAGTTTCGCCTTGGCCATACATGGGACAGTGGCAGAAAAGCAGAGGCGCGAATGGCGACCACCGGACATACGATCAAGGCATTCGATGAGGATCTGGCCGAGCTGCGTGCGCTCGTTGCCGAGATGGGCGGCTATGCCGAAGCGGCGATAGACGGCGCGATCCAGGCGCTGCTGCGTCGGGATCTCGAGGCGGCCGCGCGAATCGTCGACGAGGATCGGCGCATCGACGCGCTCGAGATCGAGCTCGAACGGCGGGTGCAGCGCACGATCGCGCTGCGCGCGCCGCTCGCCGACGATCTGCGCGAGGTGCTGGCGGCGCTCAAGATCGCCGGCGTGATCGAGCGGATCGGCGATTATGCCAAGAACATCGCCAAGCGCGTGCCGCTGCTGCAGGACGCCTACGGCATCGAGCCGCTCGCGATCCTGCCGGCGATGGCGACCGCCGCGGGCAGCATGGTCAAGGACGTGCTCGACGCCTATGGCGCGCGCGACGCCGCCGCGGCCAAGCTGGTGTCGGAGAGCGACCGCACGGTCGACGATCTCTACAACAGCCTCTTCCGCGCGCTGCTGACCTACATGATGGAAAATCCCGGCACGATCGCCGCGTCGACCCACCTGCTGTTCATCGCCAAGAATATCGAGCGGATCGGCGATCATGCGACCAACATCGCCGAGATGATCTATTTCGCGGCGACCGGCGAACAGCTCGCGGAGCGCGCGCGCGGCGCGGATGCGCTCGCCCCCACCGCCTGATGTCGGGTGCGCGCGTATTGCTGGTCGAGGACGATGCCGCGCTGGCCGAATTGCTGGCGTGGAACCTCGAACGCGAAGGCCATCAGGTCGAGCGCACCTCCGACGGCGAGGAAGCTTTGCTGCTCGCCGTCGAGCAGGCGCCCGACATCGTCCTGCTCGACTGGATGATCGAGGGGCTGTCGGGCATCGAGGTCTGCCGCCGCCTGCGCCGCTCGTCGGCGACCGCCAACGTGCCGATCATCATGCTGACCGCGCGCGGCGAGGAAGAGGACCGCATTCGCGGCCTGCAGACCGGCGCCGACGATTATGTGACCAAGCCCTTCTCCCCGCGCGAGCTGGTGGCGCGCGTCGCCGCCGTGCTGCGCCGGGTGCGTCCCGCGCTTGCCGGCGAACGGCTGGCCTATTCGGGCATCGAGATGGACATTGCCGACCACAAGGTGCGGCGCAACGGCATCGCACTGGCGCTCGGGCCGACCGAGTTCCGGCTGCTGCGCCACTTCCTCGAACATCCCGGCCGCGTCTTCTCGCGCGAGCGGCTGCTCGATTCGGTCTGGGGCCGCGACAGCGACATCGAGCCGCGCACGGTGGACGTCCACATCCGCCGCCTGCGCAAGGCGATCAACCTGAGCGATCAGCCCGATCTGATCCGCACGGTGCGTTCGGCCGGCTATGCGCTGGATTCCGAAGGGGCCGCCTGACCGTTCGGGTCACGGTGCCGACGTCAGGACCAGCCGCTGGCGCGCCACGATCTCCGCATCCGAACCGAGCGAATGCAGATAGCGCGTCCGCTCCGCCGTGTGGCGATGCAGGCGCGACAGCCGCTCGGCCTGCGCGTCGCTAAGACGCAGTCGGACGTAGCCGCGACCCGCCAGACAGCGATCGAGCGCCGCCTGCAGCTCGCCGACCACGTCGAACCGCGCCGTCGTTACATAATGCGCGCCGAACGTGTTGCTGCGGCGGGCGATGTCGTTCTCCGATCCGAATTCATGCCAGGACGTGAAATATGCCGTGGCCGAGCCCTGCGATCCCATCATGTCGAATGACGTCATCATGTGCATGATCTGCGCGGTGCTGAGCGCATCCAGCTGCCGCACCGTCTCGGGCCTGAGGAAGACCGGCGTGGTGTAGCTGGTATCGGCGCACTCGGTCGCGTCGCGCGCATATTGATCGAGCGTCACGCCGGGCTTGCCCCAGGTGACATATCCGGATGGGTGGGCGTGCACGACCGTCGCGGCCAACATCAAAATGGTCGGCAGGGTGCAGAACCGTCCACGCATGGCGCCTCTCCGTCGCGACGATCCTACCGCATTCGACCGTGGCCCTCAACGGTCGCCGAATCGGTGTCGACGTCAGACGGCGGCATGACCCCCGCGGAAGGTGACAAAGGTGACGCTACGTGAACCCCCACCTCCCCTCTCCCGATGCCGCGCGGCGGCCGAGAGGGGATAGACGATGCGCGATGCAAAGAGCGGTTGGCGTACAGCCATCGCCTTTGTACTATATTTGTTCTATTCGCACAAGCCCGAATCCGCTTGATGATCGCCGCAACGGGAATAAGTCTCGCAGGTCGCCGGTCTCGCCTTCGGGCAGGTCGCGGGGCGCTTGCCGACGCGGCGGGCGAGCGGCCGTTGCAATATTCCGGGGGGACTATCCGATGAACGCCATTAAGCCGATCCTGTGCGCCGCGCTGGCCTGCGTTGCCACCGCGGCGTCAGCCGACGTGTTCATTTATGATCCCGTCCTCGACCCGGCGACCGCGACCACGGTCAGTTCGATCACCTCGATCATCCTGCCGGCCGCGACGTTCAACTTGCATCCGGGCGATATCGTGCAGGGCACGATCAGCTTCCTCGGCGGCGCGGCGGTGACGCTGACCAGCGATCCGGCCAGCGTGGGCGGCGGCTATGAATATGTCAGCCTGGATATCAGGCCCTCCACGGTGGGCACGGTCAGCGGGACCGGGCAATTGAGCTTCACCGGGATCGGCGGCGACTATACCGGCGCGCCCGTCCAGACGAACCTGAGCAACGGCCTCCTTGCGGCATCGGCACTGAACGATCTGACCCCGACCGCCTTCTCGTTCACCGGCATCGCCTACAGCATGACCTATACCAGCGGGACGCCGACCATCTTCACGCCCGACATGCTCCAGCTCGGCTACCATGTGGCCTTCGGGCCGACGACGCCGCTTGCGGTGCCCGAGGCCGCCACGTGGGCGATGATGATCGGCGGACTGGGGCTGGTCGGCGCGACGATGCGTCGCCGCGCGGGCATCCTCCGTCCCGCCGCCTAGATCGTAACGACCAAGGCTATCGTGGCTCAGCCCTGGTCGGGCCGCACCTCGTAGCGGGCGCTCGTCTTGGCGGCGACCTCGTCGGCGGTGACGCCCGGCGCCAGCTCGATCAGCGCGAACGGGCTGGCATGATCGGGGCGGGCGAAGACGCACAGATCGGTCACGATCATGTCGACCACGTTGCGGCCGGTCAGCGGCAGCGTGCAGGCGGGGATGAACTTGGGGCTACCGTCCTTGGCGACATGCTCCATCACGACGATGATCTTCTTCACCCCGGCGACGAGGTCCATCGCCCCGCCCATGCCCTTCACCATCTTGCCGGGGATCATCCAGTTGGCGATGTCGCCGCCCTCGGACACCTCCATCGCGCCGAGCACGGCGAGGTCGATATGGCCGCCGCGGATCATCGCAAAGCTGTCGGCGCTGGAAAAATAGCTGGTCTGCGGCAGCTCGGAGACGGTCTGCTTGCCGGCGTTGATGAGGTCGGCGTCCTCCTCGCCGGCATAAGGGAACGGGCCGATGCCGAGCATGCCGTTCTCGCTCTGCAGCGTCACCTCGACGCCCGGCGGCACATGGTTGGCGACGAGCGTCGGGATGCCGATGCCCAGATTGACGTAGAAGCCGTCGCGCAGCTCGCGCGCGGCGCGGGCCGCCATGTCGTCGCGCGTCCAGCCCTTGGTATCTTCGGCCATCACACCGTCTCCCGCTGGCGCACGGTGCGCTGCTCGATCTTCTTGTCGTAGGGCGCGCCGAGGATCAGCCGGTTGACGTAGATGCCGGGCAGATGGATCGCATCGGGATCGAGGCTGCCGACCGGCACGATCTCCTCCACCTCCGCCACGCACACCTTGCCGCAGGTGGCGGCGGGCGCGTTGAAGTTGCGCGCGGTCTTGCGGAAGATCAGGTTGCCGCTTTCGTCCGCCTTCCAGCCCTTGATGATGGCGAGATCGGCGACGATGCCGCGCTCGAGGATATAGTCCTCGCCGTCGAACGTGCGTGCTTCCTTGCCCTCGGCCACCGCGGTGCCGACGCCGGTCTTGGTATAGAAGCCGGGAATGCCCGCGCCGCCCGCGCGCATCCGCTCGGCGAGCGTACCCTGCGGGCAGAATTCCACCTCCAACTCGCCCGACAGATATTGGCGCTCGAACTCCTTATTCTCGCCGACGTAGCTGGAAATCATCTTGGCGACCTGCTTCGTGCGCAGCAGCTTGCCGATCCCTTCATTGTCGATGCCGGCATTGTTGGAGGCGAAGGTGAGCCGCGTCACGCCCGCCGCCTGGATCGCCTCGATCAGCCGCTCGGGCAGGCCGCACAGGCCGAAGCCGCCGCTGGCGATCGTCATGCCGTCGAACAGCACGCCGTCCAGCGCCGCCGTCGCATCCGCGTACACCTTGCGTGCCATGCGTTCCGCTCTCCGATTTTGTGCGGTGCACATGGCAAGGACGGCAGCTCTTGTCCATCGCGCAGCGCGACCGTAGCGAGCGTGGATGGTCGCCGAAATCGAACCCTTCCACGCCATCGCCATCAGCCGCCTCGCCCACCGCATGTCGGCGGCGGGCGAGCCGGTGATCCACATGGAATTCGGCCAGCCCTCGACCGGCGCGCCCGCCGTCGCGATCGAAGCCGCGCACCGCATCCTCGACACCGACGGCATGGGCTATTGGGAAAGCCCCGGCCTGAAGGCGCGGATCGCGCACCATTATGCCGAGGCCTATGGCGTCGCGGTCGATGCCGAGCAGGTGATCCTCACCTGCGGCGCCTCGCCCGCCTTCGTGCTGGCCCTGTCGTGCCTGTTCCGGCCGGGTGCGCGCATCGCCTTCGCCCGGCCCGGCTACGTCGCCTACCGCAACACGGTGAAGGCCCTCTATCTGGAGCCGATCGAGCTGCCGTGCGGGCCGGCCGAGCGCTTTCAGATCACCGCGGCCGCGCTGGAGGCGCTCGATCCGGCGCCCGATGGGCTGATCCTCGCCAGCCCGGCCAACCCGACCGGCACGATCATCTCGGACGAGGAGATGGCCGCGATCGCCGCCGTGTGCGCGCGACGCGGCATCCGGATCGTCTCCGACGAAATCTATCATGGGCTGAGCTATGTCGGCCCGGTCCATTCGATGCTGGAGCACGCGCCCAACGCGCTGATCGTCAACAGCTTCTCCAAATATTTCAGCATGGCGGGCTGGCGGCTCGGCTGGCTGGTGGTGCCGCCCGCCATGATCGACATCGCGCGGGCGCGGATGGGGGCGCTGTTCCTGACGCCGCCCAGCCTCGCCCAGCATGCCGGGCTGATCGCGTTCGACGCGCGCGACGAACTCGAAGGCCATGTCGCGACCTATGCGCGCAATCGCCAGTTGATGCTGGCGGCGCTTCCGGCACTCGGCCTGCAGCGGATCGCGCCGCCCGACGGCGCCTTCTACATCTATGCCGACGTCGGCCACCTGACCAACGACAGCCTCGCCATGTGTGAGACATTGCTGCGTGAAACCGGCGTCGCGACGGCGCCCGGGCGCGATTTCGATCCGGTCGACGGCCATCGCTTCATGCGCTTCAGCTTCGCCGTCTCCACCGATCGGGTCGAGGATGCCATCGCGCGGATGGAGCCGTGGTTCGCCCGCCAGGGATAGGTGCTGCGGCGCGGAACCCGTCGCGTAATCCGCCGTTTAGTGCGCCGGGGCAACAATTTGACCAGCAGCACGATTTCTCTTCCCTGCGCCGCGCGCTCTCGCCTCGTTGCAGGCATCCACACGGTATTTGCGATCGGCGCATTGGCCGCCGCTAGCGCGTCCGCTCAGAAACCGACCCCCGCCAGCCCGCCGCTCGACGACCGCGCGTTCAACGAAGCGCTGCCGCCGCTGGAGGCCACCGCTCCGCCACCGGCGCCCGCCGCAACGGCTTCGCCCGCGACGGTGGTCGATCCCGCGCCGGCCGACCTGACCACGCCGCTCCCCCCGCTCGCGACCTTCGATCCGACCCCGCCGGCGCAGACCGCCGCGCAGGCCGCCGCCTCGGCCAAGCCGAGCGCGGTCCGCTACGAGGTGCAGATTTCGGGCATGAAGGCGATCGGGGTCGAGCCGCGCTTCAAGGAATTGTCCGCTTTGCTGCACGACGGCAAGAAGGCCGCCAATGCCGCGCAGATCCGCGCGCGCGCCGCCGAGGACGAGGAACTCGCCAAGCGGCTGCTGACGTCCGGAGGCTATTTCGACGGCACCGCACGCGCAGCCGTGCCCGCCGCCGCCGCGCCGGGGCAGGCGATCCCGGTCACGGTCACCGCAGTACCGGGCAACCAATATCATCTCCGCTCGATCACGCTGACCGGCCTGGCGCCCGAGCCGCACCGGCTGGCGACCGAGGCGTTCAGCGCGCATGTCGGCGACCCGATCGTGGCGCAGAACATCGAGGATGCCGAGGCGCATATCTCGCTGCATCTGCCCGAGCAGGGCTATCCGTTCGTCAAGGTCGGCCAGCGCGACATCCTGCTCGACGACGTCCAGCCGGTCGGCGACTATACCCTGCCGGTCGATGCGGGCACCAAGTCAAGCTTCGGCACGCTGCGCACGGTCGGCGATCCGGTCTTCACGATCGACCATCTGCTGGTCTTCCCGCGCTTCGAACGCGGCCAATTATACGACAGCCGCAAGGCGGACGACCTGCGCCAGGCGCTGATCGGCACCAGCCTGCTCTCCACCGCCTCGGTCGAGCCGGTGCCGACCGGCGTCATCGCGCCCGACGGCACGCAGATCGTCGACGTGCTGGTGCGGCAGGAGCGCGGACCGTCGCGCACCCTGTCGGGCAGCGGCGGCTACGGCACCGGCGAAGGCATCAAGCTGGTCGGCGAGTGGCAGAACCGCAATTTCTTCCCGCCCGAAGGCGCGCTGATCCTCGACGCGACCGCCGGCACGCAGCAGCAGGCGCTGGCCGCCACCTTCCGCCGCTCCGACGCGGGCCTGCGCGACCGCACCTTCCAGACCGGGCTGGCCGTCAGCCGGCAACGGTTCGCCGCCTATAGCGCGGACACGGTCGACCTTTCCGCCAGCCTCGCGCGCCAGTCGACGCCGATCTGGCAGAAGGTGTGGACCTATTCGGCGGGCGTCGACCTGAGCGTCTCGCGCGAAAACCCGTTCGACCCGAGCGACCTTCAGCATCCCAAGGCGACCTATTATCTCGCCAGCCTGCCGCTGCAGGTCGGCTATGATCGGTCGGACAGCCTGCTCAATCCGACCCACGGCTTCCGCATCAGCGCCAAGGTGACGCCGACCGCACAGAAGCAGAATGGCGGCGGCTTCGACAAATATCTCAACATGCTGGCCGACACGAGCGGCTATTACCCGATCGGCGGCAGCCTCGTGCTGGCGGCGCGCGCACGGGTCGGCTCGATCATCGGCGCCAGCCGCCACGATATCGCGCCGTCGCGGCGGCTGTATTCGGGCGGCGGCGGATCCGTGCGCGGCTTCGGCTATCAGCAGCTCGGGCCGAAGGACGAGAACAACAATCCGATCGGCGGCCGCAGCCTCACCGAATTCGCGTTCGAGGCGCGCTACCGCTTCGGCAATTACGGCATCGTACCGTTCCTCGACGCCGGCCGCGTCGGCGAAAGCTCGATGCCCAGCGTGTCGGGGATGCGCTACGGCGCGGGCATCGGCGCGCGTTATTACACCAATTTCGGGCCGATGCGGTTTGACATCGCGACGCCGCTCGGCCGCAAGCCCGGCGAATCCAAGGTCGCGATCTATATCTCGATCGGGCAGGCGTTCTGATGGCGCTGCGGATCGCCAAATGGATCGGCATCGCGCTGGCGGCACTCGTACTGCTGGTCGTGGTCGTCGTGCTCGGGCTTAATACGTCGGCCGGCAAGCGCTTCCTCGTCGATCGGCTGGCGGGCTTCCAGACCGCGTCGGGCATCTCGGTCCACACCAGCCGGATCGAGGGCTCGATCTATGGGCGGATGGTGCTGCGCGATCTCGACGTGCGCGACGCGCAGGGCTCGTTCCTCACCTCGCCCGCGCTGACGGTCGACTGGCGGCCGTTTGCCTACCTCCATTCCAAGATCGACGTGCGCGAGCTGTCGGCCGGGCTTGTCACCTTCATCCGCAAGCCGGTGCTGAAGCCGACCCCGCCCTCGCCGCCCGGCACGCCGACCTTGCCCGACATCGACCTGACGCTCGGCCGGATGAAGATCGATCGTTTCGTGCTGGAGGCGCCGGTGACCGGCCAGCGCCACATCGTCAGCATGGTCGGATCGGCGACGATCGCCAACGGGCGCGCGCAGATCAACACCGATGCCGCCGCGATCCGCGCGATCGGCGTGGCCGGCGGCGACCGGCTCCACCTGATGCTCGACGCGGTGCCCGATGCCAACCGCTTCGCGCTCGACGCGCATGTGTCCGCGCCGAAAGGCGGCGTGCTCGACAGCTATGCGAAGCTCGGCCGCCCGATCGACCTGACCGTCGGCGGCAAGGGCGACTGGGCGCACTGGCAGGGCAAGGCCACCGGCCTGCTCGGCACCGATCGGCTGGCCGACCTGACGGTCGACGGCGCCAATGGCGACTTCCACACGACCGGATCGGTGCGGCCCGGCCTGATCCTGACCGGGCCGGCGGCGCGGCTGACCGAGCCTGCGATCACGATCGACCTGCGCACCAAGCTCGCCAATCGCAGCATCGACACGACGCTTGCCGCGCATTCGGATGCGCTGGCGGTAAAGGCGGCGGGCCTGATCGACCTCGCCAACAGCCGTCTCGGCAATTTCCACGTCGATGCGGCGCTGCTGACGCCCGGCGTGATCGCACCCAACGTGCGCGGCCGCGACGTCAAGCTGTCGGCCACGCTCGACGGACCGTTCGCGACACCGACCGTCGACTATAAGGTTTCCGCCGCCGCGATCGGCTTCGGCGCCACCGGGGTCAGCCGCCTCGATGTCGAGGGCAAGGCGAAGATCGACGCCAACCGCATCACCGTGCCGGTGCACGCCACTGCGGGCGCGGTCACCGGCGTCAATGCGGCGGCGGGCAGCCTGCTCACCCACCTGCGGCTCGACGGCGACATCGCCTATGAGAATGGCAAGGTCGCGACTGACAATCTGCGCGTCCGCTCCGACCGGGTCGACGCGACCGCGATCATCCTCGCCGATCTGGCGAAGGGCAAATATACCGGCGCGCTGAAGGGTCGCGTCAACGATTACGAGGTGAACGGTCTCGGTCGCATCGACCTGACGACCGACGCCAAGCTGGTGCCTGGCATCAACAACGGCTTCGCCATCGCCGGCAAGGTCAAGATCGTCACGCGCCGGTTCGACAATGCCAGCGTGCGCGACCAGCTCGGTGGCAACGCGCTGATCACCGCCGACGTCGGCTACGATCTCGCCGGCGGCGCCACGCTGCGCAACCTGCGCCTGACCGCGCCCAAGCTCCGCATCACCGGCGGCGCGGGCGGCTATCGCCCGGACGGGCGCATCCGCTTCCACGCGGTCGGCCAGTCGGCCGCCTACGGGCCGTTCACGCTCGACGCGGGCGGCACGATCGCCAAGCCGGTCGCGCGGCTTGTTGCCGCCCGGCCGGGGCTCGGCGCAAGCGTCACCGGGCTCGAGGCGACGCTGCAAGGCACCGCGGCGGGCTATCGCGTGCAGGCGCGTGGCCAATCGGCCTATGGGCCGTTCGCCGCCGACGTGACGATCCGCACCGGCAAGGGGCCGATGGCGTTCGACATCGCGCAGGCGACCTTTGCCGGGATCCGCTTCGGCGGCAGCGTCGTGCAGACCGCGGCGGGGCCGTTCGCCGGGCTGCTGACGCTCAACGGGTCGGGGCTCAACGGCACGGTGCGGCTGGCGGCGGTCGGCAAGGCGCAGCAGGCGATCGTCGACGTGCGCGCGCAGGCGGCCAAGCTGCCCGGGCCGATGCTGGTCACGATCGGCAGCGGGCGCATCCAGGCGACCGCCTTGCTGCCTTCGGGCGGCACGCCGTCGGTCACAGGCAGCTTCGCGCTGAGCGACGTGCGCTACGGCACGACCGCGCTCGCCCGCGCGCAGGGCAAGATCGACTATCGCAACGGCGCCGGCTCGGTCCAGCTCGTCGCCAACGGACAGGCCGGCGCACCGTTCGACGTCGCGGCGCAGGCGACATTGAGCCCGACGCGCGTCATCGCCAACCTGCGCGGCACGGTCAACGGCATCGCCATCCGCCTCGCCCAGCCGGCGATCGTCACCAAGGCCGGCGCCGCCTGGACGCTCCAGCCCGCCACCATCGTCCTGCCGCAGGGCCAGATCGACCTGAGTGGCAGCTACGGCACCGCGCCGCGCCTCCACGCCGTGATCCGCAACCTCGATCTGTCGATCAGCGAGGCGTTCATGCCCGCGCTCGGCCTCGGCGGCGCGGCATCGGGCACGGTGGATTATGTCGGCGGCGGCACGGTGCCCGACGTGCGCGCGCGCATCGACGTCAACGGCTTCAGCCGAACCGCCGCGCTCACCGTCTCCGATCCGGTCGACATCGCGCTGCTCGCCACGCTCAACCAGAATGGCGGCGACGCGCGCGCGATCATCCGCCGGCAGGGCGCGACGGTCGGGCGGCTGCAGGCGCGCCTCGCGCCGCTCGGCGCGGGCGCGAGCCTGACCGAACGACTGATGGGTGCGCCGCTGTCGGGCGGCATCCGCTATAACGGGCCGGCCGAGGTGCTGTGGACGCTGACCGGCATCGCCAAGCAGCAATTGTCCGGCCCGATCGCGATCGGCGCCGATTTCGGCGGGCGCGTCAGCCAGCCGACCGTCACCGGCATCATCCGCGCGAGCACGCTCCGCTACGAGAACGGCACCTACGGCACGTTGCTGACCAATATCGCGATCGACGGCCGCTTCACCCAGGCGCAGTTCCAGCTCAACAGCCTCACCGCGCGCGCCGGCAAGGGCACGCTCTCGGCCAGCGGCAATGTCGGCATCGCCGCGGCCAGCGGCTTCCCGATCGACGTGACGGCGAAGCTCGACAATGCCCAGCTCGCGCATGGCGACGATATCGACGCGACCGTGTCGGGCTCGCTCCACGTCACCAACAGCAAGGCCAATGGCGGGCTGGTGCAAGGCGACCTCACGATCCCCGAGGCGCGCTACGCGATCGTCAAGCAGGGGGCCGCCGCGGTGCCGGTGCTGACCGGCGTGCGCCGCAAGGGCGTGCAGCCGCCCGCCGCCGGTGAGGCCGACGCGCTGCCGAGCAACTGGAAGCTCGACATCCGCCTGCGCGCCGACAATCGCATCTTCGTCTCGGGCATGGGGCTGGAGGCGGAGTGGCGCACCGACATGCACGTCACCGGCACCAGCACCGCGCCGCAGATCACCGGCAAGCTGGAGGTGGTGCGCGGCACGTTCAGCTTCGCCAGCCGCCGGTTCGATCTCGATCACGGCGTCATCACCTTCCAGGGCGCGCAGTTCACCAATCCCGCGCTCGACATCGCCGCATCGACCACGGTGGAGGGCGTCACCGCGACGATCAACATTGGCGGTTATGCGCAGGCGCCGCAGATCAGCTTCACCTCGACGCCGACCTTGCCGCAGGACGAGGTGCTGTCGCGACTGCTGTTCGGCAGTTCGGTGACCTCGCTGTCGCCGACGCAGGCGATCCAGCTCGCCGCCGCGCTCAACTCGCTGCGCGGCTCGGGCGGCGGCGGGCTGAACCCGCTCGGCAAGTTGCGCAGCGTGGCGGGGATCGACCGGCTGCGCGTGCTGGGCGCGGACAAGTCGACCGGGCAGGGCACGTCGCTGGCAGCCGGCAAGTATATCTCGAACAACGTCTATGTGGAGATCGTCACCGATGCGCGCGGCTTCACCGCGACGCAGCTGGAAATCTCCCTGTCAAAGGCGCTAAGCGTACTCAGCCAGACCGGATCGTTCGGCGGATCGAACGTCGCGCTGCGCTACAAGAAGGATTATTGACGAGGGTGAGCAAGAGGATCGTCGCCGCCGCCGGGTTCGCCCTCCTCGCCCCCTCGCTCATCGCCGCCCCGCCGCCGGTCGCGGATCCGGCCGCACGCGTCAACGTGTTCGTCGGCACCACCAATCGCGGGCCGGGCGTCGTCAATGGCGGCAACGTCTTCCCCGGCGCGGTGCTGCCGTTCGGCATGGCGTCCTTCTCGCCGGTCGAGACGCCGCTGCCGGGCAAGGCGATGCCGGTGCCGGGCGCGGGCGGCTACGAATGGCGGGCGAACGGCATCCAGGGCTTCAGCCTGACCCACGTCTCGGGCACGGGCTGCGCCGGCACCAACGGCGATATCCCGTTCATGCCGATCACCGGCGGCGTTAGCATGTCGCCCGCCGCGGTCGAGGCGGCGACGCGCTATGCCAGCCTGTTCGCGCATGCCGACGAACATGCCTCGCCCGGCGCCTATGACGTCGCGCTCGACAATGGCGTGAAGGTGGAATTGGGCGCGACATTGCGCACCTCGGTCGGCCGCTTGACCTGGCCGAAGGACAAGCGCGCCGCCCTGCTGATCCGCACGTCGGACAGCGCGGTCGGCAGCAACGATGCGGCCATCACGATCGACGCCGCGCATCGCACCGTCGCGGGCTCGGTTTCCAGCGGCAATTTCTGCGGCACGCTCGCCCCCGATCGGCGCCAGAGCTATTATACGTTGCACTTCGTCGCGATGTTCGACCGGCCGTTCACGGTCGGCGGCACGTGGACCGACCGCGTCGTCACCAAGGGTGCGACCAGCGCGCACGGCGGCACCACCTATGGCAGCGAGGGCGCGCCTCCCGGCGACAAGGGTTCGGGCGGCTGGATCACGTTCGACGCGAAGGACGGCGCGCCCGTCACCGTGCGCATCGGCATCTCCTATGTCGACGAGGCCGGTGCGCGCGCCAATCTCGCCGCCGAAGCGCCCGACGGCACGACGCTGGAGACGGTGCGCGCCTCGGCCAAGGCCGCGTGGAACGACTGGCTCGGCCGCATCCGCGTCGCCGGCGGCACCGACGAGCAGCAGGCGGTGTTCTACACCGCGCTCTACCACGCGCTCTCCGCGCCGAACCTCAACAGCGACGTCGACGGACGCTATCGCGGCTTCGACAAGCAGGCGCATCCGCTCAGCCCCGGCCAGCACGCCCAGTACGTCAATTATTCCGGATGGGACGTCTATCGCGGGCAGGTGCAGTTGCTCACCCTGCTCGATCCGCAGCTCGGCTCCGATTTCGCGCAGTCGCTGCTCAACCAGGCCGACCAGAATGGTGGCGTGTGGGATCGCTGGACGCACATCACCGGCGCGACCGGGGTGATGAACGGCGACCCCTCGCCGCAGACGCTGGCGGCGATCCGCGCGTTCGGCGGCGTCCGCTTCGATCTCAAGCGCGCTTACGCCTCGCTGCTCAAGGCGGCGACGGTGCCGACGCCGGGCGACCTGTCCAAGACCGGCTGCCCGGTGCTGTGCGTCGGTCAGCGACCCGGCCTCGATCGCTGGCTGTCGCTCCATTACATGCCGGTCGGCGCGCCCGGCTGGGGTGGTGCCGCCGACACGCTGGAGATGACCGCCGCCGATTTCGGGCTGAGCGAACTGGCGCTGCAGGCCGGCGACCGCGCCAACGCCGCACGGATGCGCGCGCGCTCGGGCTGGTGGCGCAACCTCTACAATCCCCGGGCGACGCCCGAGGCGGGCTATATCCAGCCGCGCAACGCCGACGGCAGCTGGCCGAAGTTCGATCCCGCCGACGACGACGGCTTCGTCGAGGGCAGCGGCGCGCAATATCTGTGGATGGTGCCGTTCGATCCGGCCGGGCTGTTCGCGGCGATGGGCGGGCGCGACGCTGCGCTGAAGCGGCTCGACGGGCTGTTCCACGACGAGACGGGTGCGCTCGCCGTCACGCGCGCGGGCGACCTGCACGCCGAGATGGCGAACGAGCCCTCGATCGGCGCGCCGTGGCTCTACAATTTCCTCGGACAGCCGTGGCAGGCGCAGGCGGCCTTGCGCGAGACGTTGGTGAAATTGTGGGACACCAGGCCCGACGGCCTGCCGGGCAATGACGATCTCGGCACGATGTCGGCCTGGTATGTGTGGAGCGCGCTCGGCCTGTATCCGCTCTATCCGGGTCGCGCCGAACTGATGCTGGCGGGGCCGCTGTTCGACGAGGCGGTGGTTACGCGCGCGGGCGGCAAGACGATCACCATCCGCGCCGCGGGCGCCGCGACCGACGCACCCTATGTGCAGGGGCTGACGGTGAACGGCCGGCCGCACGCCGCATCGTGGCTGGGGCCGGACTTCATCGCCAAGGGCGGGACGCTCGACTTCACGCTAGGCGCGACGCCGAACAAGAGCTGGGGCGTGCGCGACCTGCCACCCTCGTTCGGGCCGAAGCTGTAGCCCACTCCGTGCTCCTGCGAACGCAGGAGCACCGCGGCGCGCGTCACAACGCCTGCGCGCAGGCCCAGCCGCTCGCCCATGCCCACTGGAAATTATAGCCGCCAAGCCAGCCGGTGACGTCCACCGCTTCTCCGATCGCGTAGAGGCCGGGCACGCTCCGCGCCTCCATCGTCTGCGACGACAGGCCGGCGGTGGCGATGCCGCCGACCGTCACCTCCGCCTTGGCGAAGCCCTCGCTGCCGTTGGGCGTGAACGGCCAGCGGGCGAGGCGATGCTCGGCCTCGGCCAGCTTCGCGTCGGGCAGGTTGGCGAGCTCGCCGTCGAGCCCGATCCGCTCGGCGAGCGCGACCGCGAGCCGCTCGGGTAGGTCCAGCGCGCGGCGCAAGGTCGTGCGCGGGTTGGCGCGCTTGGCGGCGCGCAGCCAGCCCTCGTCGCGGCCGGGCTGGAAGTCGATCGCGATCCCCGCGCCGTTCCGCCAGTAGGACGAGATCTGCAGGATCGCCGGGCCGGATAGGCCACGATGGGTGAACAAGGCCGCCTCGCGGAACGCCGCCTTGCCGCAATGCGCCACCACCTCGGCGGCGACCCCCGACAACTCGCGGAACAACAGGTCCGCGCCGCCGAGCGTCAGCGGCACCAACGCCGGGCGCGGCTCGACCACCTTGAGCCCGAAGCGGCGCGCGAGATCGTAGGCGAAGCCGGTTGCGCCGAGCTTGGGGATCGACGGGCCGCCGGTCGCGATCACCAGAGCCGGCGCCACGACAGTACGCGCGCCGAGCGTCATGACGAAGCGCGCGTCGCGATGCTCGATCGCGCCCGGCGCGGAGCCCAGCGCCAGCTCGACCTGGCCGGCGGCGCATTCGTCCAGCAGCATGTCGACGATCTGCGCCGCCGATCCGTCGCAGAAGAGCTGGCCGAGCGTCTTTTCGTGCCAGGCGATGCCGTGACGATCGACCAAAGCGATGAAATCCTCCGCTTGGTAGCGGCCGAGCGCCGACTTGGCGAAATGCGGATTGGCCGAGAGGTAGCGATCGGGCGCGGTATGGAGGTTGGTGAAGTTGCACCGCCCGCCGCCGGAGATCAGGATCTTCTTGCCCGGCCGATCGGCATGATCGACCAGCAGCACGCGCCGGCCGCGCTGCCCGGCCTGCGCCGCGCACATCAGCCCGGCCGCGCCCGCGCCGAGGATGATCGCGTCAAAGGTCGATGAAGCAGGCAACGGCATCTCTCAACCCATTGGTCATCCCGGCGCAGGCCGGGATCCAGTCCGGCAGCTCGGGCCTGGACCCCGGCCTGCGCCGGGGTGACGGCAGACCTCGCGCAATCCGCTCAGTGCAGCTTGGCGATCGACAGGCCGTCGAGCTTGGCGCGCTCCTTGACCGATTCCTCGCTCCGGGTGAGCGCCTTGGCGATCGCCTTCAGCGCCATGCCCTTCTTGGCGAGCGTGTGCAGTTTCTGGATCTCGTCCTGCCGCCACGGCTGGCGGTGTCGTTCGAAGCGTTCGGCCATGCCCGCTCCTACGCCGCCGCGGCGGTGGCGTCACCGCCGATGATGCTGCGCGCGACCGCCTCGGCCACCTTGATGCCGTCGATCGCGGCCGAGAGGATGCCGCCGGCATAGCCCGCGCCCTCGCCCGCCGGGAACAGGTTGGCGGTGTTGAGGCTCTGGAAATCGCTGCCGCGCGTGATCCGCACCGGCGAGGAGGTGCGCGTCTCCACGCCGGTCATCACCGCGTCGGGATCGTCGTAGCGCGCGATCTGGCGGCCGAACACCGGCAGCGCCTCGCGCAACGCCGCCACCGCGAACGGCGGCAGGATCGCGGCGAGATCGGTCGGCGTGACGCCGGGCTTGTAGGAGGGCTGCACCACCTCGAACGCGGTCGACGGCCGGCCGGCGAGGAAATCGCCGACGCGCTGACCCGGCGCGAAATAGCCGCCGCCGCCGGCCGCAAAAGCCGCGCTCTCCAGCTTGCGCTGGAGCTCGATGCCCGCCAGCGGGTGGCCCGGAAAATCGCGCGCCGGATCGATGCCGACGACGAGGCCCGAATTGGCGTTGAACTCGGCGCGCGAATATTGGCTCATGCCGTTGGTGACAACGCGCCCCTCCTCCGATGTCGCGGCGACGACGCGCCCGCCGGGGCACATGCAGAAGCTGTAGACGGTGCGCGCATCGGCGCAGTGGTGCGACAACGTATAGGCCGCCGCGCCCAGATCGGGGTGGCCCGCGCACGGGCCGAAGCGCGCGCGATCGATCCACGATTGCGGATGCTCGATCCGCACGCCGATCGAGAAGGGCTTGGCCTCGACATGCACCCCGCGCGCGTGGAGCATGGCGAAGGTGTCGCGCGCGCTATGGCCGATGGCGAGGACCACCCGGTCCGCCGCCAGATAGCCGCCATCGTGCAGGTGCAGGCCGCGCACGGCGTGATCCGCGTCGAAATCCAGATCGACCACCCGCGTCCCGAACCGATATTCGCCGCCGAGGCTCTCGATCGTCGCGCGCATGCGCTCGACCATCGTGACCAGCCGGAAGGTGCCGATGTGCGGATGCGCCTCGGTCAGGATCTCGGGCGGGGCGCCGGCCTTGACGAACTCGGTCAGCACCTTGCGGCCGAGATGGCGCGGATCCTTGATCTGGCTCCACAATTTGCCGTCGGAGAAGGTGCCCGCGCCGCCCTCGCCAAACTGGACGTTGCTTTCGGGCGCCAGCTCGGAGCGGCGCCACAGCCCCCACGTATCCTTCGTGCGCTGGCGCACCATCGTACCGCGATCGAGGATGATCGGGCGAAACCCCATCTGCGCGAGGACGAGCCCGGCGAGCAGCCCGCACGGCCCGGCGCCGATCACCACCGGGCGCGGCGCCCCTTCGGGAGCACGGGCGACGAAGCGGTAGTCGGTGTCGGGCGTCGGCCGCACGTGCGGGTCGCCGGCCAGCCGGGCGAGGACCGCCGCCTCGTCGCGCAATGTCACGTCGATCGAATAGACGAGCAGGATCGCGCTCTTCTTGCGCGCATCATTGGCGCGCCGCGCGATCTCCCACGCGAGCAGATCGCCGGGCGCGATGCCCAGCCGCGCGACGATCGCCTGCGGGATCGCGCCCGCCGCATGATCGAGCGGCAGCTTCAGTTCGGACAGGCGGAGCATCGGGGTGCATCTAGACGGTCGCCCGCGCTCAGGGAACCTCGCGCGACGAGGCCGCGTCATCGTCATCCCGGCGCAGGCCGGGATCCAGGGCGGCGGGCGAGGGCATTTGCAGCCCTGGACCCCGGCCTGCGCCGGGGTGACGGCAGATGAGTTGGACGCCTACAGGTTGAGCAACGCCGGATCGCCGCCCTGCGCGGTGATGTTGACCGACAGCGCGCGCTCGGTCGCGAAGCGCAGCAGCGAGTGCGGGCCGCCCGCCTTCGGGCCGGTGCCCGACAGGCCCTCACCGCCGAACGGCTGCACGCCGACCACCGCGCCGATGATCGAGCGGTTGACGTAGACGTTGCCGGCCGGAACGAGATCGCGCACCTCGCGCGCGAAGCGTTCGATGCGGGTGTGGACCCCCAGCGTCAGGCCGTAGCGGCGCGCGGCGAGCGTGCCGGCGACCTTCTCCAGATCGGCCGGATCGTAGCGGTAGATGTGCAGGATCGGGCCGAACACCTCGCGTTCGAGGAAGTCGGGGCGCGGCACCTCGGCGATGATGGGGCCGAAATAACTGCCCTTCTCACCCCAGCGACCGGGGTCGAGCCGCGCCACGATCTTGGCCTCGCGCTCCAGCCGCGCGACATGCGCGTCCAGCAAGGCGCGCGCATCGGCGTCGATCACCGGGCCGACATCGGTCGCGGGATCGGCGGGGTCGCCCACCACCAGCACGTCGAGCGCGCCCGCGAGGGTGGCGATCAGTTCGTCCGCAGAATCCTGGGGCAAGAAGAGGACCCTGAGCGCGGAACAACGCTGCCCCGCCGAACCGATCGCCGATACTATGACGTCGTCGACGACCTGTTCCCGCAGCGCGGTCGTGTCGACGAACAGCCCGTTGAGGCCGCCGGTTTCGGCGATGAACGGCAGGATCGGTCCGTCGCGATTGGCCAATGTGCGGTTGATCGCACGCGCCGTATCGGTGCCGCCGGTGAAGGCGACGCCGTCGATGCCGTCATGCGCCGTCAGGGCCGCGCCGACGGTCGCGCCGTCGCCGGGCAGCAGCGCGAGCAGGTCGGGATCGAGCCCGGCCTTGTGGAACTGGCGCACCGCCTCCGCCGCGACGAACGGCGTCTGTTCGGCGGGTTTGGCGAGCACGGCATTGCCCGCCGCCAGCGCCGCCGCCACCTGGCCGGTGAAGATCGCCAGCGGGAAATTCCACGGGCTGATGCAGGCGAAGGTACCGCGCCCGCGCAGCTCGAGCTGGTTGGTCTCACCGACCGGGCCCTGCAGCGTCTCCAGCCCGGCGAACTGCTTTTCCGCCAGCGCCGCATAATAACGGCAGAAATCGACCGCCTCGCGCACCTCGGCGACGCCGTCATTGAGCGTCTTGCCGGCCTCGCGCGACAGCAGGGCGACCAGCCGGTCCATGTCGGCTTCCAGCGCATCGCCCATCGCGCGCAGCACGACGGCGCGGCCGACGCCACCCTTGGCATCCCATGCGGGCTGGGCGCGCGCGGCGCGCGCGGCGGCCTCGTCGATATCGGCCGGCGACGCTTCGGACACCCCGCCGATCAGGATCGTCTTGTCGACCGGGCTCATCAGCGGCTTGGCGCCGACGCCCTTGAGCAGGCGCCCGCCGACGATCGGCCCGGCGGTCAGCGTCTCGGCGGCGATGCCGCTCGTGGCGCGCTGCGCCACTTCGCGCGCGGCGCGCACCGAATAATCGCGGCCGAGCGGATTGCGCCGCTGCGGCCCGTAAATCTCCGCCGGCAGCGGGATGCGCGGATGCGCGAACGGCCGCGCCTCGATCTCGGCGATCGGATCGCGCACCACATCCTCGGCCGGGACGCGATCGTTCAGCAGCGCGTGGACGAAGCTGGTGTTGGCGCCATTCTCGAGCAGGCGACGCACCAGATAGGGCAGCAATTCCTCATGCCCGCCCACCGGCGCATAAGCGCGCAGCACGGCGTTGTTCGAGCCTGCCGCCTTGTAGAGCGCCTCGCCCATGCCGTGCAGGCGCTGATGCTCGATCCGCGTGGCGGCGCGCGCGCCCATCAGCCGCACCGCCGCCAGCGTGTGGGCGTTGTGCGTCGCGAATTGCGGGTAGAGCGCGGGCGCCGCCTTGATCAGCGCGTCGGCGCAGACGAGGTAGGACAAATCGGTGCCGGGCTTGGTGGTGAACACCGGATAGCCCGGGCGACCGGCCACCTGCGCGCGCTTGATCTCGCTGTCCCAATAGGCGCCCTTGACGAGGCGGACCATGATGCGCCGGCCGCTATCCTCGGACAGCCGCTTCAGCGCCTCGATCACGGCGAGGCCGCGCTTCTGATAGGCCTGCACGACCACGCCGAGCCCGGTCCAGGTGCCGAGTTCGGGCTCGCGCGCCAGCCGGTCGATCAACTTGAGCGACAAGACGAGGCGATCCGCCTCCTCCGCGTCGATCGCGAAGTTGAGGTCGTGCTCGGCGGCGATCAGCGCCAGCCGCTTGATGCGCGGATAAAGCTCCGCCCAGACGCGCGCCTCCTGCACCGCCTCGTAGCGCGGGCTGAGTGCGGAGAGCTTGACCGACACGCCGTGGCCGTCCTCGGGCGCGGTGCCGGAGACACGCGCCTTGCCGACCGAGCGAATCGCATTCGCGTAGATCTGCTCGTATCGCTCGGCGTCGTGCGTCGTGCGCGCGCCTTCGCCCAGCATGTCGAACGAACAGAGATAGCCTTCCTTGCGCGCACGATTCAGCGCCGCATCGATGTTGCGGCCGAGCACGAACTGCTCGCCCATCATCCGCACCGCAGCCCCGACCGCCTGACGGATCACCGGCTCGCCGACGCGCTGGGTCAGCCGCTTGAGCCAGCCGCCGACGTCGCTCTTCGCCTCGTCGTCGACGTCGATCAGCTTGCCGGTCAGCATCAGGCCCCAGGTGGAAGCGTTGACGAACAGGCTGTCCGACTGGCCGAGATGCGCCGCCCAATCGGCCGAGCCTATCTTCTCGGCGATCAGCCGGTCGCGCGTGTCGGCGTCGGGCGTGCGCAGCAGCGCCTCGGCAAGGCACATCAGCGCCAGCCCCTCGCGCGTGCCGAGCGAGAATTGCTGGAGGAAGCTTTCGACCACGCCCTGGCGGTCGGCCGAGGCACGCGCGGCGCGTACCATCGTGGCGGCGGAGCGTTCGATCTCGCCGCGTTCGTCCTGCGTCAAAGGCGCATGCGCGAGCAGCGCCCGCAGCGATTCGCCCTCATCCTGATATTTGAGATCGTCGATCCGGTCCCAGTCGATCGCGGCCATGAAGCGTCCTGATTGAAGTTGGTTGCGGCGCATATAGCGGCTGCCGGACAAATCGCACGCGCCGATTCGGCGGCGTATCGATTGCGATCTTTGCAAAAGCCCGGCGCCCGTCGCGCAGATACGCCAACTGGCCGAATTATCGGCGGCCCCCGCTTGATCGCGAATCCCTACTACACCACTCTGGGTTCAAAGACGGAGCGGAGGCTCGCATGTTCGAAGAGGATCTTGGCCGCTCACCCTTGTGTCTGACCATTCCGGGGCTCGGCAATTCCGGGCCCGGCCATTGGCAGACAATCTGGGAGGCGGAGCGCGGCGATTGCGAGCGTATCGAGCTCGGCCTGTGGGACGACCCCAATCGCAATGTCTGGATGAGCCGCATCGATCAGGCGGTGAGCGCTGCGCCTGCCCCGGTCGTGCTGGTGGCGCACAGCCTCGGCTGCCTCGCGCTGGCGTGGTGGGCGAGCTTCGTCGGCGACGCGGCCGCGCATCGCGTGAAGGGCGCACTGCTGGTGGCGCCGCCCGACGTGGACCAGGCCGGCATCTGCCACCGTCTGGCGCGCTTCGCGCCGGCGCCGAAGATGGCGCTGCCTTTCCGTGCCATGCTCGTCGCCAGCCGCGACGATCCTTATGCGTCGATCGAGCGGTCGGCCGAGATGGCGGGCAATTGGGGCTGCACGTTCGTCGATGCGGGCGCGATCGGCCACATCAACGCGGCCTCGGGCCTCGCGGCATGGCGCGACGGGCAGGCGCTGCTCGACCGGTTGATCGACACGCCCTCGCCGGTCCGCCCGCTCGACCTGCCGCCGCCGCCCTCGGCGTGGCCGCACCGGCTGATGCGCTAGGCGAACGGGTCAGCGCGCGCTGACCCGCCAGACGGCGTTGCCGACATCGTCGGCCACCAGCAGCCCGCCGGCGCGATCGACCACGACGCCGACCGGGCGGCCATGCGCCTGTCCCTTGTCGTCGAGGAAGCCGGTCAGCACGTCGACCGGCTTGGCGGTCGGGCGGCCTTTCACGAAGGGCACGAACACCACCTTGTAGCCCGACGGCGGCTTGCGATTCCACGATCCGTGCTGGCCGATGAAGGCGCCGTTGGCGAAGGCCGGCCCGAGCTTCGCGCCTTCCGCGAAGGTCAGCCCCAGCGAGGCGGTATGCGCGCCGAGCCCGTAATCGGGCTTGATCACCGTTTCCTGCAGATTGTCGCCGTCCTCGTCCTTGGGCCGGCTGTCGACCACGCCGCCCCAATAATACCAGGGCCAGCCGTAGAAGCCGCCAAACTGCACCAGGGCGAGATAATCGGGCACGATGTCCGAGCCCAGCCCATCGCGTTCGTTCACCACCATCCAGAGCTGCTTGGTCTCGGGCTCCCACGCCATGCCGTTGGGATTGCGGATGCCATAGGCATAGGTGCGGTGCGCGCCGGTCTTGACGTCGACTTCCCAGATCCGCGCGCGCTCGACCTCGGCCTTCGCGCCGCGATCGCCGACGTTCGAGTTGGAGCCGATCGTGACGTACAGCTTGGTGCCGTCGGGGCTGGCGACGACGTTCTTGGTCCAGTGATGGTTGATCGGGCCGCCGGGCAGATCGAGCACCTTCTCCGGCCGCGCGGCGACGCTGGTCTGCCCCGGCGTGAAGGGTACGCGCAGCAGCGCATCGGTGTCGGCGATGTAGAGCTGGCCGCCGACCAGCGCCATGCCGAACGGCGAATTGAGCCCGCTCAGCAGCACGCTGCGGCTTTCCGCAATCCCGTCGCCGTCGGCATCGCGCAGCACGACGATCCGGTTGGGGCTCTGCCCGCCGGCGCCGGCCTGGCCCATGATCTTCTTCTCGATCCAGCCTTGGAAACCGCTGTTGTCCTCGGGCTTGGGCGGGGCGTTGGTTTCCGCCACCAGCACGTCGCCATTGGCGAGCGGCAGCAGCCAGCGCGGATGATCGAGCCCGGTCGCGAACGGCTGGACCTTCAGGCCGGCCGCGGGCGTCGGCATCTGCCCCTGCGCCCAGCCGATCGGCTTGGCGAGCTTGACCAGCGGGATCAGCCCGGTGCGCGGCTCGCCGATCTGGGGCTTGGTGCCCTGCCCGGCCGAAATGTCCAGCCGCGCGGTCTGCGCATTGTTGGAGATGACATAGGTCACCCCGCCCGCCACCACGGCGAGCAGGACGATCACGGCGAGGGCGATCAGGATACGCTTCAGCATGGCCGCGCAACGTCCTATGAGTGAAAAGGAGGCATCAATCGTCTTCGGGGCTGGTGGCGGGCGGATGGAGCCGCAGCCGCGTCACCCGGCGCGGATCGGCCGCCGTCACTTCAAGCCGCCAGCCGGAGGGATGCGTCACCGTCTCGCCCGCCTGAGGCACGTGGCCGGCAAGCACGGTCGCGAGACCGCCCAGCGTATCCACATCCTCGTCCACGTCCGCCAGCCGGGCGTCGACCGCATCGGCCGCCTCGTCCAGCTCGGTGCGTGCGTCGGCGTCCCAGATCCCGTCGATCAGCGGCACGAGGTTCGCCTGCGGCGCATCGTCATGCTCGTCCTCGATCTCGCCGACGATCTCCTCGACGATGTCCTCGATCGTCACCAGCCCCTCGGTGCCCGAATATTCGTCGAGTACGATCGCAAGGTGGGTGCGGTGGGTTCGCATCTCGGCCAGCAGATCAATGATCCCCATCGATTCGGGCACGTAGCGCGGCTGGCGGATCAGGCTGTCGAGCGTCTCCGGCGGCGCTTCGCCCTTGGCGAGGATCGCGAACACGTCCTTCACGTGGATCATGCCGACCACCTCGTCGAGGCTGTCGCGATAGACCGGCAGGCGACTGTGCCCCGCCTCGGCAAAGGCGGTGACGAGTTCGTGAAAGGCGATATCCTCCGGCACCGCGACGATGTCGGCGCGCGGCACGCCGACATCGCCGGCGGTGCGCTCGCCAAAGTCGAGCAGGTTCCGCAGCATCTGGCGCTCGGGGCTGGACAGGTCGCCTTTTACGGGGGCGTCGTCCTCATGCTCCTCGATCGCTTCCTCGATCTGGTCGCGCAGGGTGGGCTCGGCCTCGGTGCCGAACAGCAGGCCGCGGACTCCGGCCCAAAGGCGTCCGCTCCCGCTGTCGGCGCCGCTTCTACTGTCGTCGGGCATGGTTGGCGTTACGTGTCCTTCTTACGTCCCGCCCGATACAAGGTCACAAGCCTTCAGTCATCCCGGAACGTGCGTCACGCCTCGCGCACCATGTAAGGATCGGCGATGCCCAGCCGGGCGAGCGCGGCGCGCTCCATCTCCTCCATCGCCTCGGCCTCGTCCTCGCCGCGCTCGTGATCGAAGCCGAGCAGGTGGAGCATGCCGTGGACGACGAGATGGGTGGCATGATCCTGCAGGCTGACGCCCTTTTCCGCCGCCTCGCGTTCGGTGACGCCGTGCGCCAGCACGATGTCGCCCAGCAGCACCTCGCCATCGTCCGAATTGTCGAGCGTCTCGACCAGATCGTCCTGCACCATCGGGAAGGAGAGGACGTTGGTCGGCTTGTCCTTCTGCCGGTAATCGCGGTTGAGCGTGCGCACCTCCTCGTCGGAGGTCAGCCGAACCGACACTTCGGCGGTATAGTCGGCGGCGGCGATCGGGCCGTGTGGGCTGGCGATCAGCGCCGCCTCGACCGCGCGCGCGGCCAGCCCTTCCCAATCGAAGTCGGGCCAAGGTGCATCGAACGACGTTTCGGTTTGGATCATTGCGGCCCCGGCTGTGTCGACGTCGAATCGCGCAACGCCCGAGCGCGGTCAAGGGAGCCGCAGAGATCCCGGCCGGTATCAGTCGCGCCGGCGGTCGCACGATCCTTCCGCGGTCGGAATGCGCGACGCGACACGCCCGTGCTTCGAGCCGCGCCCGTCGCGCAGCACGGCGCGGGCATGCTCGATCACGGTGATGGCGAAGCCGATCACCGCGAGGCTGACCAGCGCGCCGAAGATCTGGAACGCGCTCATGCCGCCATCCTCCCGCCCGCTTCCATCGCCGCCGCCCGGCTGCGATATTCGCGCGCAAGCGACAGCAATTGCGTCCACAGCGCGGGATCGTAGGAGCCCGCGCATAGCCGTTCGCACCGCGCGGCCTCGCGCCGTAATGTTTGAATCTGCCAGTTCGTCGACTGCATGTTCGCCTCGCTCGAACCCCCGTGAGGATCGAGCTAAGGCCATCGGTTTGCGCGCGAATGTCGTTCTACGACGCAAACATGACGCGTCTGCAATGTTCGTTAACGCGCGTTAGCTTTTGCGCGCTGCGGCGATCGCTTGCGCCAGCGCATCATGGCCGACCGCGCCGCTCAACATGTGATCGCCGATGACGAAGGCGGGCGTCCCGGAGACGCTGAGCCGCTGGGCCAGCGCGATATTGGTGTCGATCTCGTGCTGGATGTCGGCGCCGCCGCGATCCGCCGTGGCGCGGCCAGTGTCGAGCCCGGCCTGCCGCCCGGCCGCGGCGAGGTGCGGATCGTCGGCGCGACCGCCGGCGAAGACCGCGCGATGGAAAGCGGGGTATCGATCCTGCTTGGCGGCGGCGAGCGCCAGCCGGGCGGCGACCTCGCTCTGCGGGCCGAGCACGGGGATCTCGCGCCACACCACCCTGAGCTTGGGATCCTCGGCGAGCAGCCGATCGATATCGGGCGCGCTCGCACGGCAATAGCCGCAGCTGTAATCGGTGAACATCACCAGCGTGACGTCGCCCTTTGGATTGCCGGCCCACGCGCCCGCGAACGGCGTCTCGATCGCGACGCGGTTGGCCGCGATGGCGTCGGCCGTCTCGCGTGCGCGCAGCCGCTCCATCGCCTGGGGAATGATCTCCGGATGGGCGAGGATGTAGTCGTGGATCACCGATTCGAGCGCGGCGCGATCCGGCGCCTGTTCGGCTGCGCGCGCGCCTGCCGCACCCAATGCGGCGCCTGCCAGTGCGGCGAAGCCCATGCCCGCCATTGCACGGCGGAGCCGCACCGTTCGATCGCTCATCGTCGCCTCTTCTTCTTCCCGCTGTCCTGCATGGTCAGCGCGATATCCTGTGCCCGCAGATAATCGGGCGTGCCGACCGGGATGCCGCGCAGCGCCATCTCGGCATTGGCGGCCGCGCGTTGCTGGTTGCCTTCGAGACTGTAGCGCTCCGCGCTCGCCAGATTGGCGCGCCCCTCGTCGCCCAGCCGGGTATAGATGAGCCCGAGATTATACCAGGCCTGCGGATTCTCGCCGTCGCGTTGCACCGCGACCTTCAACACCTGCTGTGCTTCCTTGAAATCGGCGGGATCCTCGGTCGCGACGAGCGCGTCGCCCAGCAGCGAGGCGATCAGCGGCGTGGAGCGCGATTGCGCCACCGCTTCGCGCAACGGCGGGATCGCCCGCTTCGGATCACCCGATTCGAGCAGAACCTGTCCCTTGAGCTCGAGGAAATAGGGATCGTGCGGCGCCTGGGCGAGCAGGTTGTCGATTTCCTCCTGCGCCTTCTGCGGATAGCCGCCGCGATGCCAGGCATAGGCACGCGCGTAACGCGCGGGCACGCTGTTGTTGCTCAGCGGGTAGCGATTGATCACGATCGGCGGATCTTCGAGATAGCCGACCAGCTTGGCCTTGATGCGCAGGAAACGCGCCTGATCGGCCGGGATGATCGGCGTATTCCAGTAAGGCGATTTCGCGAGGTCGACGCTCAGCACGGCAAGGCGATCGTCGGTCATCGGGTGGTCGACCGCATAAGGATCGATCTTGGTGAAGCTGGGCGTGAGGCGATATTCCTCCTGCTTCAGCTTCTCGAAGAAGCTGATCATGCCCTTGCCCGACAGATGCGCGTCGTTGAGATGGCGCACCGCCGAGGCGTCGGCACTGCCCTCGATCTGGCGGCCGTAGGCGAGGTATTTGCCCTCGGCTGCGGACTGACCGGCCATCATCGCCGCCATGCCCGCCTCGGGCGCGCCGGCGGCGATCGCAGCGGCGCCGAGCAGCAGGCTGAGCAGGGTTACGCGCGTCGCGGTGACCGCGGCGGCGTCGCCGCGCACCGCATCGCCGCCCTCGATATGGCCGAGCTCGTGCGCGATCACGCCCTGCAGCTCGCTGACGTCATCAGCGCGCTCGATCGTGCCCGAATTGATGTAGATGATCTGGCCGCCCGCGACGAACGCGTTGATCTCCGGATCGCGCACCAGCACCAGCTTGAGCGCGCCGGGGCTGAGGCCGGCGGATTTGGCCATGCCCGCCGAAATGTCCTGCAGGAACTGCTCGGTCTCGGCGTCGCGCAACACTTCCTGCGCGAGCGCCGGGCGCGCGCCGACGAGCAGCATGACCAGCGCGAACAGCAGATGGAGGACGCGGAATCGAGGATGCATGCCGCTCACCCTTTCGCCAATGCCGCTGAACCGGGTCTGACGAACGCCCCGCCCCCGCACATCGCGCGGGAGCGGGGGTCGATCGATCAGGCGCCGAAGGTGCGCTGCCACCAGCCGCGACGCGGCGCCTCGCCCGATGCGTCCTCGGCGGCGTCCGGGGCCGCTACGGCCTCGACCGGCGCCTCGACCGGCTCGGCCTCGGGAGCCACGACCGGCTCGGCGACCGCAGCAGCCGCACGGCGACGACGGGTCGGCGCCGGGGCGGCCACGGGTGCGGGCTCGACAGCCTCCTCGCTCACCGGCGCAGCAGCCGCCTTACGACGGCCACGACGCGGCTTGGGCGCTTCCTCGGCCACAGCCGGCTCCGCGACCGGCGTCTCGACCACCGGTGCGGGTGCCGCTTCGACCAACGGCTCGGCGACCGGAGCCTCGGCTGCAGCCTTGCGGGCGCGGGGACGGCGGCGCGCGGTCGGTGCGGCCTCCTCGGCGACCGGGGCCGCTTCGACCACCGGCTCGGCTTCAGCCACCGGCTCGGGCGCGACGACCTCGACCGGCTCCGCAGCCGGGGCGGCCTCCGCCTCGACGGCCTCGGCGGCGCCGCCGCGATCGCGACGACCACCGCGCCGGCCACGACGACCGCGACGCGGACGCTCTTCCTGGCCCGTTACGACTTCGACCGGCTCGCCAGCCTCGGTCTCGGCGTCGGCCTCGACCGGCGCCATGTCTTCGACGCCGTCATCGTCCGAAGCGGCTTCGCCGTCCTCGTTCGAGGCCTCGCCCTCGACCGCGTCACGGCGCCCGCCACGACGGCGGCGACGGCGGCGACGACGACGGCCTTCGCCATCCTCGCCTCCTTCGGCGGCGCGCTCCTCGCGCTGCTCCGGTGCCGCGGCCTCTTCGTCTTCCTCGTCCTCGATCTCGTCGACGATGTCGTCGTCGGGCTCGGGCACGATCGGCTGCGGCAGGCGCGGCGCGTGGCTCGGCGGCATGCCCGATGCCTCGACCGCCATGCGCGCACCCTCCGGGCGACCGTCGCTGATGATCTCGATCACGACGCCATAGCGTTCCTCGATATCGGCCAGCTCCGCGCGCTTGCGGTTAAGGACGTACAGCACCGCTTCCTGGCTCGCGCGCAGCACGAGGTGCGAACCGCGGCCGCGTGCGGCCTCTTCCTCCAGCAGGCGCAGCGCCTGCAGGCCGGACGAGGATGCGGTGCGGATGAAGCCGGTGCCCTCGCAATGCGGGCAGAGCCGCGTCGACGCCTCGAGCATGCCGGTGCGCAGACGCTGCCGGCTCATCTCGAACAGCCCGAACGACGAGATGCGGCCGACCTGGATGCGGGCGCGATCGTTCTTCAGCGCCTCCTTCATCGCCTTCTCGACCTTACGGTTGTTCGAACCGTTCTCCATGTCGATGAAGTCGATGACGACGAGGCCCGCCATGTCGCGCAGGCGGAGCTGGCGCGCGATTTCCTGCGCGGCTTCGAGGTTGGTCGCGGTCGCGGTCTGCTCGATATTGTGCTCGCGCGTCGAACGGCCCGAGTTGATATCGATCGAGACGAGCGCTTCGGTCGGGTTGATGACGATATAGCCGCCCGACTTCAGCTGCACGACCGGCTGGTACATCGCCGCGAGCTGATCCTCGACGCCATAGCGCTGGAACAAGGGCACCGCGTCCGAATAAGGCGCGATCTTGCGGGCATGCGCCGGCATCAGCAACTTCATGAAGTTGCGCGCGGCGCGATAGCCATCCTCGCCCTCGACGATGACCTCGTCGATATCCTTCGAATAGATGTCGCGGATCGCGCGCTTCACCAGATCGCTGTCGCGATAGATTTCGGCGGGGGCGGTCGAGCCGAGCGTCGCTTCGCGAATATCGTCCCACAAACGGGCGAGATAATCGAAGTCGCGGCGAATCTCCTGCGTGGTGCGCTGCAGCCCGGCGGTGCGGACGATGCAGCCCATCGTGTTCGGCAGGTTGAGATTGGCGAGGATCGACTTCAGCCGCTTGCGATCGGCCGCGTTCGATATCTTGCGGCTGATGCCGCCGCCATGGCTGGTGTTCGGCATCAGCACGCAATAGCGGCCGGCCAGGCTGAGATAGGTGGTGAGCGCCGCACCCTTGTTGCCGCGTTCCTCCTTGACGACCTGCACCAGCAGCACCTGGCGCCGGCGGATGACGTCCTGGATCTTGTAGCGGCGGCGCAGGCTCATCCGCTTCTGGCGCAGCGATTCCGCCGCGCCATCGTCGCCACCGCCGGTGGAGACGGGCTTGGGCGCCGGCGAATCCTCGTCGCCATGCTCGTCTTCATAATCCTCGGCGGCGTCCAGCGTCTCGCGCGCGCCGTCGTCGTCGAGCCGCTCGATCGCGTCGACATCGTCGTCGTCGTCATCCTCGCGGGCGCGCAGCGCCTCTTCCTCGGCGGCATGCTCGGCTTCTTCGCGGAGCAGCGCCTCACGATCCTCCTTGGGGATCTGATAATAATCGGGATGGATTTCCGAGAAAGCGAGGAAGCCGTGGCGGTTGCCGCCGTAATCGACGAACGCGGCCTGCAAGGACGGCTCGACCCGCGTCACCTTGGCAAGATAGATATTCCCCTTGAGCTGCTTATGCTCTTCGGACTCGAAATCGAATTCCTCGATGCGGTTACCCTTGACGACCGCCACACGGGTTTCTTCCCGGTGGCGCGCGTCGATCAACATGCGCGTGGACATTTATTGTTCTCCGGGCGCTCCGCCGTGCCGCCGTGCGGCGCGGAGCGCGATAAAATGGAAGCGGGGCTTCGGCGTCTTCACGCCCAGCGACGCTCCCGATGATGATGGACTTTGCCTCTGCCGCAGGCCCACGCGCGTCGACGATCGGCGCGCAAACGTCCCTCGCGCGCCAGCCCCGCCCCTCGGCGGATCGGCTGGACGTGGGGAAAAAATGGTGCATGCAGCTTCAACCTGGGCTCGCCGGCCGCGATACGCCGCGCCGGCACGGACCGGCGCGGGATGGGCTGGTTGATAGCCTCCGACCGGACAGGGGTGCGTAGCACCTACCCTGACGCCCGGCAACCCATAGCTCCCGAACGACAAATGCCCATGTGGCGACGCGGCGATAACGGCGCAAGTGGCGGCGATCCGGGCGGATTCACAGCGCGCCGGCGATACGCTAGGCAAGAATTGTGCGCTTTGCCCTCGCCCTCCTCCTGCTGACGCTGCCGGTGGTGTCCGCGCGCGCCGCGCCGCCGCCCAATCGCGCCACGGCGCGCATCCCGCCGCGCCCGGCGCAACTCGCGCTGCCCAAGGTCGAGGGGCCGCGCGACCGCTCGCTGCCGCTGGTGGTGATCGACGCGGGCCATGGCGGTCACGATCCCGGCTCCTCGTCGTCCGACGGGCGCGTCGACGAGAAGGACGTGGCATTGCGGATCGCCAAGACGATCCGCGACGAGCTGGTCGACAGCGGACGCGTGCGGGTCGCGCTCACCCGCTCCGACGATCGCTTCCTTGTCCTGGCCGAGCGGCGCGAGATTGCGCGCGCGCTCCATGCCGATCTGTTCATCTCGATCCACTGCGACAGCGCGCCGACCCCGCTGGCGCGCGGGGCGAGCATCTACACATTGTCGGACACGTCGTCGGACCGCGTCGCCGCTGCGCTGGCGGCGCGCGAGAACAAGGCCGACGTCATCAACGGCATCGACCTTTCCGAAGAATCGAACGACGTCTCGTCGATCCTGATCGACCTCGCCCAGCGCGAGACCATGAACAATTCGTCCGCCTTCGCCAGCCTGCTCCAGCGCGAACTTGCGCCGACGATCGGCTTCAAATCGACCTTCCACAAATTCGCCGGGCTGATGGTGCTGAAGGCGCCCGACGTGCCCTCGGTCTTGTTCGAGACGGGCTATATCTCGAACGACGACGATCTCGCATTGCTCACCTCCGAAAGCTATCGCCACAAGATCGCGCTGGGCGTACGACATGCCGTCGAGGCGCATTTCGCGCGCCAACTGGTCGAGCGGACCAGGAACGGGGAGGACATACCATGATCCGTGCCTGCATCGTCGCAGCGGCGTTGGCCGTCGCATCGCCCGCATTCTCGGCAGCGCCGGCCGGCTATGCCGCCGCCATCGCCGATCCCGGCCGCCCCGCCGCCGACACGGCGCGCGATGCCGAGCGCAAGCCTGCCGAGATGCTCGCCTTCGCAGGCGTGAAGCCCGGCATGGTGGTGATGGATCTGGTGCCGGGCGGCGGCTATTTCACCCGCTTGTTCTCCGCTGCGGTCGGCCCGAAGGGCAAGGTGATCGCCTACGTCCCCGACGAATTCGCGCAGAAGGTGGCCAAGGCGCTGCCGGCGATCCAGCCGGTGATCGCCGAGCCGGGGCGCGGCAACGTGATGATCTCGCACGATCCGCTGATGGCGCCGGCACCGCCCGGCACGATCGACATCGTCTGGACGTCGGAAAATTATCACGACCTGCACAATCTGGGCGGGGTCGACGTCGCCGCGTTCGACAAGCGCGTGTTCGACGCGCTGCGCCCCGGCGGCGTGTTCGTCGTGATGGACCATGTCGCGCCCGCGGGCTCGGGCTTCGCCAACACCAGCGACCTGCACCGCGTCGATCCGGCGGCGGTACGCAAGGAAATCGAATCGGCGGGCTTCAAGTTCGATGGGGAGTCGTCGGTGCTGGCGAACCCCGACGATCCACACACCGCCAAGGTGTTCGATCCCGCGATCCGCGGCAAGACCGACAAGTTCCTCTACCGCTTCCGGAAGCCGGGCTGAGCCGCGAGCGGCCACGCCATCTGCTGCGTGCAAATCGGCCCGACCTGATCTAGTCCGACGCGCGTGAAGCTCGCTCTCCCCCGCCTGCCCCACGGGTCCGGCCGCCTTTCGCACCTGTTCGCGCGCCGCTGGGTGCGGTGGGGCCTCGCCGCGCTCGTGCTGCTGGCCGCCGCTTATGGCCTGCTCTGGGCGCTGTTCCTGCGCGACCTGCCCTCGGCGCAGGCGCTGCTTGCCTACGAGCCGCCGCTGCCGACCAACGTGCGCGCGATCGACGGCACCCCGGTCTACAGCTTCGCGCGCGAGCGGCGCGTGCAGCTTTCCTACGACGAATTTCCGCCGCAGCTCGTCCAGGCATTCATCTCGGCCGAGGACAAGACCTTCTTCCATCATACCGGCGTCAACCCGCTGACCTTCCTCAACGGCGTCTACGAATATGTGACCAAATACGGGTCGGGCGAGCGCGCGCATGGCGGCTCGACCATCACCCAGCAGGTCGCGAAGAATCTGATCGTCGGCAACGAATATTCGCCGACGCGCAAGATCAAAGAGGCCGTGCTCGCCTTCCGCATCGAAGGCGCGATGTCGAAGCAGCAGATCCTCGAGCTTTACCTCAACCAGATCTTCCTCGGCCGTAACGCTTATGGCGTGCAGGCGGCCGCCTTGGCCTATTTCGGCAAGGACGTGGGCCAGCTGACCCTGCCCGAGGCCGCTTACCTCGCCACTTTGCCGCGCGCGCCAGCCAATTACGATCCCGATCGCCACGCCGAGCGCGCGCGCGATCGCCGCTCCTACGTGCTGCGGCAGATGCGCGAGAACAACTATATCACGCCGGCGCAGGAAGCGGCCGCGGACGCCTCCCCGCTCGGCACGGTCGCGCGCTCCGACGCACGCCGCGACGCCGAGCGCGCGTTCGACGGTTATTATATGGAAGAGGTGCGGCGCGAGCTGATCGCCAAATACGGCACCGACGACAATGACGGCGCCAACAGCGTCTATGCCGGCGGATTGTGGGTGCGCTCGTCGCTCGACACCGCCGCGCAGAAGGCGGTCGAGCAGGCACTGCGCGATGGCCTCGTCCGGTTCGAGGCGGCCGCCGGCTGGCGCGGCCGTTCGGGCCATATCGACATTGGCGACGATTGGGCGGCGAAGCTTGCGAGCTTCGATCTCGGCACCGGCTATGCCAATTGGCGCAAGGCGCTGATCCTCGAGAAATCGCCCGCCAGCGCGCAGCTCGGCTTCGCCGACGGGACGACCTCGCAGCTTTTCCCATGGGGCGCGGCGGCACCGAAGCGCGGCATCGGTGGCCGCGCGTTCGACTTCCTGCACAAGGGCGACGTGGTGATCGTGGCGCCCGCCGGATCGGGCTGGGCGCTGCGCTCGATCCCCGACGTGTCGGGCGGCATGGTGGTCGAGAATCCGCACACCGGTCAGGTGCTCGCGATGCAGGGCGGGTTCGATTCGCACCATCCGTTCAACCGCGCGACGCAGGCGTTCCGCCAGCCGGGCTCGTCGTTCAAGCCGTTCGTCTACATGGCGGCGCTGGAAAGCGGGATGACACCCGCCTCGATCATCGTCGACGGGCCGTTCTGCGTGTTCCAGACCGCGCAGCTCGGCACCAAATGCTTCCGCAATTTCTCCGGCGGCTATGCGGGCCCGCAGACGATGCGCTGGGGCGTCGAGCAGTCGCGCAACCTGATGACGGTGCGCGCCGCCAGCCAGGCGGGCATGGACAAGGTGGTCGGCGTCGCCAAGGATTTCGGCGTGGGCACCTATCCGCCCTACATCGCTTATTCGCTGGGCGCAGGCGAGACGACCGTACTGCGCATGGTCAACGCTTATTCGGAGCTCGCCAATCAGGGCCGGTCGCTCACCCCCTCGCTGATCGATTATGTGCAGGATCGCCACGGCAAGGTGATCTGGCGCGCCGACGAGCGGCCGTGCGAGGGCTGCAACGCGCCCGACTGGAATGGCGGCGCGATGCCGCGGCCGCGGCCGCGCAGCCACCAGGTGATCGACGCGATGACCGCCTATCAGATGGTCCACATCATGGAGGGCGTGGTCCAGCGCGGCACCGCCACGGCGCTGCGCGATCTCGGCCGGCCGATGTTCGGCAAGACCGGCACGAACACCGGCCCGACCAACGTCTGGTTCGTCGGCGGATCGGCCGATCTCGTCGGCGGCGTCTATATCGGCTACGACAAGCCGCGCCCGATGGGCGGCTATGCGCAGGGCGGCACGATCGCCGCGCCGATCTTCCGCCAGTTCGCGACGGTGGCGATGAAGGACATGCCGGTGGTGCCGTTCAAGGTCGCGCCGGGCATCCGCATGGTGACGATCGACCGACGTTCGGGCCGCAAGATCTTCGGCGCGTGGCCGTCGCCCGATCCGTTGTCGCCCGTCATCTGGGAGGCGTTCAAGCCCGAAAGCGAGCCCCGCCGCGTGATCGGCAAGGCTGAGCTCGCCCAGCGCCCGGCCGAGAAGCGCGCGATCCGCAGCGACAGCGACTTCTTGCAGGCGACGGGGGGTATTTACTAGATGACTCTCAATCCCCCGCCGTTCGCCCTGAGGAGGGGCTGAGCACAGGCGAAGACCCGTCTCGAAGGGCCTTCGAGACGCCGCTTCGACAGGCTCAGCGGTTCCTCAGGCCGAACGGTGGCAAACGAAAACAAGGACAAAGATCATGCGCGCCGAAGCGCAAGCCCATATCGACCAGATCGACGCCGCGCTGGCGCTGGTCCGCCGCTTCCTCGACTGGGACCGCGCCGTGCGCCGCCTCGACGAGTTGAACAACCGCGTCGAGGATCCGAAGCTGTGGGACGATCCCAAGGCGGCGCAGGCGGTGATGCAGGAGCGGCGCCGGCTGGACGAGGCGATCGCCGCCGTCAACACGATCGACCGCGAGCGCACCGATACGGTCGAGCTGATGGAGATGGCCGAGGCCGAGGGCGATACTGCTTTGGTCGACGAGGGCGTGGAGTCGCTCGCGGCGCTCGCCGCGCGCGCCGAGACCGACAAGATCAAGGCGCTGCTCGCGGGCGAGGCCGACGCCAATAACAGCTATGTCGAGATCAACGCCGGCGCCGGCGGCACCGAGAGCCAGGATTGGGCCGAGATGCTGCAGCGCATGTATACGCGCTGGGCCGAACGGCGCGGCATGAAGGTGGAGTTGATCGACCACCATTCGGGCGAGCAGGCGGGCATCAAGTCCGCCACGTTGCTGCTCAAGGGCGAAAATGCCTATGGCTATGCCAAGACCGAAAGCGGCGTCCACCGCCTCGTCCGCATCAGCCCCTATGACAGCGCGGCGCGCCGCCACACCAGCTTCTCGTCGGTCTGGGTCTATCCGGAAATCGACGACGATATCGAGGTCAATTACAACGAGAGCGACCTGCGCATCGACACCTATCGCGCATCGGGCGCGGGCGGCCAGCACATCAACACGACCGATTCCGCCGTCCGCATCACGCACATTCCAACCGGCATCGTCGTGCAGTGCCAGAACCAGCGTTCGCAGCACAAGAACAAGGCCGAGGCCTACAACCAGCTTCGCGCGCGCCTCTACGAGCGCGAACTCGCCGAGCGCGAGGCGGTGGCCAATGCGCAGAACGCCACCAAGACCGATATCGGCTGGGGCCACCAGATCCGCTCCTACGTGCTCCAGCCCTATCAGCTGGTGAAGGATCTGCGCACCGGCGTCACCTCGACCGCGCCATCGGATGTCCTCGACGGCGATCTCGACAAGTTCATGGCGGCGGCGCTGTCGCAGCGCGTGACCGGCGAGACGGTCGAGGTCGAGGACGTCGAGTGAGAGCAGTCGCGCTGACGGCGCTCCTGCTGCTGGCCGGCTGCACCAAACACGGCAGCGCGACGGCGGACCGCACCGGCGACGGCTTTCCGACCGTGCACCGCTCGGTCGCCCCGACGGTGTCGCCGCAATGGTCGAACGAGAGCGAACGCGACCGGCGGCGCGAGGCAGGCGCGGTGATGGCGGCGGCCGGCATCCGCCCCGGCATGACCGTCGCCGATCTCGGCGCGGGCGAGGGCTATTACACCATCAGGCTGGCGGCGAAGGTGGGCAAGGACGGCCGCGTCCTCGCCGAGGATATCGTGCCGGCCTATCACGATGCGCTGGCCGACCGCGTCTATCGCGATCGGCTCGACAACGTCTCGGTCAAGCTCGGCAAGCCCGCCGATCCGGAGCTGCCCGCGGGCAGCTTCGACCGGACTTTCATGGTCCACATGTACCACGAGATCGCGTCGCCCTACGAGTTCCTATGGAAGCTGCGCCCGGCGCTGCGCCCCGACGGACAGGTGGTGGTGGTCGACGCCGATCGGCCGACGCAGGCGCATGGCACGCCGCCGGCCGATCTCGACTGCGAGTTCCGGGCGGTCGGCTATGCGCTGACCAAGCGGGTCAGCATGCCGCAGGCCGGCGGCTATCTCGCGCTCTATCACGCCGAAGGCCCGCGGCCCGCACCGAGCGCGATCGTCGCCTGCCCTGCTGGGTCTTAAGCAGAGCCTTCGCCGCCCCTCCCGTCACCCCGGACTTTTCCGAGGTGACGGCGAGAGGGGAGGCCGAAGCCCCTGCTTACTTGCCCGCGACCAGATCGACGCCCAGGTAGATGGCCGGGCGGTTGCCGCGCTGGACGAGCAGCAGGATCGTCTTGAAGCCGGCGCGCTTGGCGGCATCGACCGCCGCCGCCGCATCCGCCCCGTTCGACACCGGGCGCTGCGCGATGGCGAGGATGATGTCCTTCTGCTGCAGGCCCTTCGACGCTGCGTCGCTCGACGGATCGACGCTGGTCACGACCACGCCGCGCGCGGTGGTGACGCCCAGTTGCTGCGCGATCGCCGGCGTCAGCGTCTGCAGCGAGATGCCGAGCGCGCTGCGCACCGATGCGGGCGCGCTCTGGCCCTCGGGCGTGGTCGGGCCGTTATCGTCGTCGCCGTCCTCGGCCGAGGCGATCTTGTCCTCCGACGGCCGCTCGGTCAGCACCGCAGTGAAGGTCATCGGCTTGCCGTTGCGGATCAGGTCGATCGGCACGTGCGCGCCGACCGGCAGGCCGGCGACGATGTAGGACAGGGTGTTGTCCGGCGTGATCTCGACATTGTTGACGCGGGTGATGACGTCGCCCTGCTGGATGCCGGCCTTGGCGGCGGGCTGGCCCGACTCGACGCGCGCGACGAGCTGGCCACGATCCTTGGGCAGCTTCAGCGCGGCGGCGATGCTCTCGTCCATCGGCTGGATGGCGACCCCGAGATAGCCGCGACGGATCTTCTGCCCCTTCATCAGCTGCAGCACGACCGGCTTGGCCTGCTCGGCCGGGATGGCAAAGCCGATGCCGACATTGCCGCCCGAGGGCGAGTAGATCGCCGTGTTGATGCCGACGACGTTGCCGTTCAGATCGAACATCGGGCCGCCCGAATTGCCCTGGTTGATCGCCGCATCGGTCTGGATGTAGCGATCATAGGGGCCAGCGGTGATGCTGCGGTGGATCGCCGAGACGATACCGGCGGTGACCGTGCCGCCGAGCGCGAACGGATTGCCGATCGCGATCACCCAGTCGCCGACGCGGGTGTGGGTGGAATCGCCGAACTGCACGAACGGCAGGTTCTGCGCATCGATCTTGAGCACGGCGAGATCGGAGGTCGCGTCCTTGCCGACCACCGTCGCCTTATATTCCTTGCGATCCGGCAGCGTGACCGTGATCGACGTGACCGTCACCTTGCCCTGCTCGGTGGGGATGCCCGAGATGACGTGGTTGTTGGTGACGATGTAGCCGTCGGCCGAGATGATGAAGCCCGAGCCGAGCGACACCGCATCGCGCGTCGCCGGCGTGCCGCCGCTCCCGCCGCCATTGCTGCCACCACCGTTGCCGCCGCCATTATCGTCGCCCTGCCCGCCGAAGCGGCGGAAGAAGTCGCCGAACGGCGTGCCCGCGAACGGATTCTGCTGCTGGGGAACCTGCACCTTCTGCGTGGTGGAGATGTTGACCACTGCCGGCTGCAGCTTCGCGGCGAGATCGGCGAAGCTCATCGGCGCGCCGCGCGGGGCGGAGGCGGCCATCTGCGACGGCGCGTTCTGCGCGACCTGCGCACCGAGTGGTTGCTGCAGGACGACCGTCGCGGCGGCACCACCGACCAACATGGCTCCGGTCAGGGCATAAGCATAGCGCACTACGGAATTCTCCTGGGAAATGCTGAGCGGCGTCAGATTCGCGCCGATGGAACGGTCGGCAAGATGTGTCGATCCACGGCTGAATGGAAATTGAATGGCCGTTTGCCCGCGCCTTACCGCCGCGAACCCCGGAATTGACGGAGATAGTCATTGTCGGGCGACAGGATGATCGAGGCGGCACCGCGCGGATTTTCATCATCGGTGCCGAATGTCGTCCGATATGACTGCATCGCACGGTAGAAATCGTAGAAATTGGCATCCTTGCCGAAGCTCGCGGCATAGGTCTTGGCGGCCTCGGCGTCGGCCTCGCCCATCACGATCTGCGCCTCGCGCCGGCCCTCGGCCTCGATCGAGCGCGCCTCCTGCTGGCGCGCGGTGCGCATGCGGTTGAACGCGCTTTCCAGCGGCGTGCCGTCGGGCAAATCGGCGCGCTTGATCCGCACGTCGACGATCTCGGCGCCATATTGCGCGGCGACGCGGGCGAGCGCGTTGCGGATATTGCCCATCACCACGTCGCGTTCGGGCGTCAGCAGCGCGGCGAACGGGCGCTTGCCCAGTTCGTTGCGCAGCGCCGAGCCGAGGATCGGCTTCAGCGCGTCGCTCACCCGGCGCTCGGTGCCGGCCGCGACATACATCTGCACCGGATTGACGATGCGGTAACGCGCATAAGCGTCGACCTCGAGCCGCAGCTGGTCGGTCGAGAGCACCGCCTGGCGCTGCATGTCGAAATCCAGCACGCGCTTGTCGATCCAGACGAGATTCTCGACGAACGGCACGCGCCCGACGAGCCCCGCGCCGGTGCCGCCGAACGTTTCGCCCGGATGATAGGCGTTGATGACGCGCACCGGCTTGCCGAAGCGCAGCACCAGTGCCTGCCGCGTTTCGGGCACCACCGCGAGGCTCGCCGCCGTGGCCGCCAGCAGCACCAGCGCGATGCCGGCCCACCACAGGAGATTGCGCCTGAGCATATCGGGCATGTTACTTCCCCTGCGGCGCGGGTTGCGGCCGCTGCGCCGGCTGGATCGGCAGATAGGGCGTCACGCCCTGCGCCTCGACAATCGTCTTGTCGGTCTTGGCCAGCACCTTCTCCATCGTCTCGTAATACATACGCTGGCGCGTCACTTCGGGCGCGAGCTTGTATTGCTCGTAGACCTTGTCGAACGCGGTCGCCTCGCCCTGCGCCTTGGCGGTGACCTGCGTCGCATAGGCATGCGCCTGGTTGAGATAGGATTGCGCGGTCTGCTGCGCGGCGGACACTTCCTTGAACGCGTCCATCACGCCGCTCGGCGGATCGGCCTGCTTGATCGCGACGCCCTGGATCAGGACGCCGGCATGATAGCGGTCGAGGATCTCCTGCGCGCGCTCGGCCACGCGCGCCTCGATCTGGCTGCGCCGCGCGCCGATCGCCTCGTTCAGAGTCACGCGGGCAATCGCCTCGCGCATCGCGCTCTCGGCGACTTCCTTGATCGTGCCGTCCGGATCGGCCAGCTCGAACAGATAAAGCTCGGGATCGCGAATGTCCCAGCGCACCGAATATGCCAGATCGATTATGTTCTCGTCGCCGGTGAGCATCAGATTCTGGCCCTGCGCGCCATCCGCGCCGGTGTCGATGTCGATGACGTGGATGTTGTCGACGTCGATCTTCGTGACGATGTCGATCGGCGCGGGCAGCGAGAAACCGAGGCCCGGCTGCAGCGTACCGGCATATTTGCCGAGCCGCGTGATGACGCCGCGCTGCTGCGGGCCGATCGTGTGCGTGCTGGTCACCGCGATCCAGAGCAGGAACGCGCCGAGCACCGCCCAGCGCCACAGGCCGCCAAGCTCGATCTCCGGATGGCGACCGCCGCCACCGCCGCCGCTCAGCCGCGCGCGACCGCGCCGGATCAGCGCGTCCAGCGCCGAGGGGCCGGTCGGGCCGGGCCGCCGGCGCGGACCGCCGCTGCCCCACGGGCGCTTCGGCTCGTTGGACTCGTTTCCGCCGGAGCCCCCGCCCCAGGGGCCGCCCTCGTTCAACACCACGCCCGGCATTCTTTCTGTCATGCGCGCCCTTATAGATATCGCCTTTAGGAAAAACAGTGCCCTCGGTCAGTCGAAGGGCCTAAGCGGCGGCGATGACCGACCCCGCCGTCCTCGCCGCCGCCCTCGACCGCATCGCCGATCCGACCAGCGGACGCGGCCTGATTCTCTCTGGACGGGCGGCGCCGCCGCGGATCGAGGGTGGGACGGTCGACGTGCTGATCGACGTGACCGGGCTCGATCCCGCCGCGCGCGCCGCGCTAGAGGCCGAGGTCCGTGCCGCGCTGGCGCCGGTGCCCGGCGTCGCGACCGTGCGCGTCGCGCTCACCGCCGAGCGCGCGCAGGGGCCACGCCTGATCGCCGTCGCCAGCGGCAAGGGCGGCGTCGGCAAATCGACCGTCGCCGCCAACCTCGCCGTCGCGCTGGCGCGGTTGGGGGTGCGCACCGGGCTGATCGACGCCGATATCTATGGGCCGTCGCAGACACGGCTGATGCAGACCGATACGCGGCCCGAGGCGGAAGACAGCCGCATGATCCCGACGCCGACCCCGTTCGGCGTCGCCATGCTCTCGATGGGGCAATTGATCGCGCCGGGCCAGGCGATCGCGTGGCGCGGGCCGATGGTCAGCAACGCGCTCGGCCAGATGGTCGACGCGCATTGGGGCGATACCGCGGTCATCATCGTCGATCTGCCGCCCGGCACCGGCGACGTGCAGCTGTCGATGATCCAGAAGCATCGCCCGGCCGGCGCGGTGATCGTGTCGACGCCGCAGGATCTGGCGCTGATCGATGCCGCGCGCGCGATCGACCTGTTCGACAAGGCCGGCGTGCCGGTGATCGGCCTGGTCGAGAATATGGCGGGCTATGTCTGCCCGTCGTGCGGCGCGGTCTCCGATCCGTTCGGCACCGGCGGCGCGGAGGCCGAGGCCGCGACGCGCAACCTGCCCTTCCTGGGCCGCGTGCCGCTGTCGATCGACGTGCGGCGCGCCTCCGACGCCGGCGAGCCGCCAGCGGCGGGCGACACGGCCGAGGGCGAACCGTTCCGCGCCATCGCCGCACGCGTGGCGGCGTGGCTGAACCCCGCGGCCACGCCGGCGTTCTGACCGCGACAGGAGGCCGCTTCATGCCACTCACCGCCGATGCCGATATCGCCGCCCTGCTCGCGGAAACGCGCACCATCGCATTGGTCGGCGCATCGGATCGGCCCGGCCGGCCGAGCTACGGCGTTATGAAGGTGCTGCAGGACTGGGGCTATCGCGTGCTGCCGGTCAATCCGCAGATCACCGGCGAGCATGTCCACGGCGAATATATCTGGCGCGAGCTGGCGCAGATCGGCGAGCCGATCGATCTGGTCGATATCTTCCGTCGGCCCGAAGCCGCGGGCGAGGCGGTGGATCAGGCGATCGCGGTGGGCGCGAAGGCGGTGTGGCTGCAGATCGGCGTGATCAACCACGACGCGGCCGCGCGCGCCGAGGCGGCCGGGCTCAAGGTCGTGATGGACCGCTGTCCGGCGATCGACCTTCCACGGCTGCGGGTGCCGCTTGTGGCGTAGCGAGGTCGTCGCGCACGACCGTCTGCACCGCGCGCACCACCTGCACCGTCGCGCATTGTTCGAGCATGCCGCGCACCGGCGGCGGGCAGCCGCGCGCGCAGACGAGCGCTTCGGACGAGGCATCGCTGTCGGTCGCCAGCAGCCCGGCGCGGCAGCCGTCGAACGTGCCGTAGGAGCCGATCAGGCGCGTCGAATCCTCGCCCGGCCGGTCGCGCAGCGCATAGCCGTCCCAGCGCACGTCTTCCGGCCCACAGCCGGCCAGCGCGAGCGCGGCCAGCAGCGGAATGGCGCTAGCGCGCAAATGCCGCATCGGCGCGCTCCTCCAATCGGTCGCGAGCGAGCGTATGGAGGCCGGGGGCGCTCGCCAGCACGCCGAACACCTCGCCGCGCTGGCTGTTGTAACGGACCGGCCGGCCGAGCACGTCGGTCGCGCAGCCGCCCGCCTCGGTGACGATCAGCGCCGCCGCGGCGATATCCCATTCATGCCCCCAGCGGATCGTGGCGCACAGGTCGGCCTCGTCGGCCGCGACCATCGCCATGCGCAGCGCGATCGAATTGGGCCGCCCGACCATCACCAGATCGTCGTCGCCCTTTGGCAGCGTATCGGTCGGCACGCGCGCACCGGACAGCGCCGTCCGATCCGACGCATGAAGCGCCGCGCCGTTGCGCCACGCCCCGCCGCCGACGGTGGCGACATAGGTCTGGCCGAGCGCCGGCGCCTCCAGCACGCCGAGCACCAGCCGCCCCTCCTCGACCAAGGCGATCGAGACGCACCAGCCGCTGCGCCCGCGCAGATAATCGCGCGTGCCGTCGATCGGATCGACCACCCATACCCGCCTGCGATCGAGCCGCGCGGGATCGTCGGCGGTCTCCTCCGACAGCCAGCCCGCCTCGGGATCGATCGCGCGCAGGCGATGCTTCAGCATCACGTCGACCGCGAGATCGATCTCGCACACCGGGTGGCCGGGTGCCTTTTCCCAGCGGCGATAGTCCGTGCCCGTCCGGTCGAGCGCGAGGCGGCCCGCATCGCGTGCGGCCGCCGCGACGGCATCGACCAGCGCGTCAGGCACCGGCGACGATCATCCCGTCGATCCGCACCGTCGGCACATCCATCGCGCGGCGGAACTCCAGATCGTCGGCGGGGGTGAGGTGCAGGAACATCTCGGCCAGATTACCCGCGATCGTGATCTCGGCAACCGGTTCGGCGAGCTTGCCGTCACGGATCGCGAAACCGGAGGCGCCACGGCTGTAATCGCCGGTGATGCCGTTGACGCCCTGCCCGATCAATTCGGTGACATAGACGCCGAGCGCGATGTCGCCGATCAGTTCGTCCACGGTGTGCGTGCCGGGCGCGAGATAGAGATTGCTGGTGCCCGCCCCCGGCGCGCCGCTGCCGCCGCGCGCGGCGTGGCCGGTCGGCGCCAGGCCGAGCTGCCGGGCCGAGGCGCTGTCGAGCAGCCACGTCGTGAGCACACCGTCGGCGACCAGATCGAGCGGCGCGGTCGGCAGGCCCTCGCCGTCGAAGGCGCGGCTGCGCAGGCCGCGCGGGCGGTGCGGATCGTCGCGGATGGTGACGCCGCGCGCGAACACCTGCTCTTCCAACTTGCCGAGCAGGAAGCTGGTGCGCCGCGCGATCGCGCCGCCGGTGATCGCGCCGGCGAGATGGCCGATCAGGCTGGTGCCGACACGCGGATCGTAGACCACCGGCATCGGCCCGGAGGCGAGCTTGCCGGGATTGAGCCGGGCGATGGCGCGCTCGCCCGCGCGCCGACCGATCGCGCCAGCTTCCTCCAGGTCGCTCAGGTGGCGGGTCGAATGATAGGCATAATCGCGTTGCATGGTCGCGCCGGTGCCCGCGATCACGCTGGCCGAGCAGCCATAGCCCGACGTGACCGACGCGCGCGCGAAGCCGGTCGAGGTGGCGAGCGCCATGATCGTGCGCCCCGCGCTCGCGCCCGCGCCCTCGCTGTTGGTGACGCCGGCGATGCCGCGCGCAGCTTCTTCCGCCGCCTGCGCCCGTTCGCGCAACGCGGCCGGCGAGGGATCCTCGCCATCGTCGCCGTCGATCGGCACCGCATCGCCGGTCAGCAGCCGGTCGGCGGGCGCGAGGCCGGCATAATCGTCTTCGGGCGCCTCGCGCGCCATCGCCGCCGCACGCTCGACCAGAGCGGTCAGCGCGTCGGTCGACAGGTCCGACGAGGAGACGCTGGCCGAACGCTTGCCGACGAACAGGCGCAGGCCGATCTCCTCGCCGTCGGAGCGGCCGACATCCTCCAGCTGGCCGAGCCGCACCTGCACCTCGGTCGACTGGTTGCGGAAGTAGACCGCATCGGCGGCATCCGCCCCGGCCTTGCGCGCAGCGGCGACGAGATGGGCGACACGGGATTCGGCTTCGGCGGGGCTCATGCGGCGCACTTAGGTAGCGCGACGCCCGAGGTCACCCCCTTAAAGAACCGAGGCGCTGCCGACGACGAGGCAGGCGAGCGCCATCAGCAGGCCGGCAAAGCGGTTCGAGCGGAAGCGGCGGAGCGCATCGACGGGGTCGGCGACGCGCAGCCCCGCGACCTGCCAGCCGAGGTGGAGCGCCATCGGCAGCAATGCCGCGAGCGCCAGCGGCTCCGGCCGCACCAGCCACAAGGCGCGCGCCCACAACGCCAGTGCCACGACATAGAACAAAGCGATCCCGCCGCGCGCATGCGCGCCGAGCGCACGCGCCGAAGACTTCACGCCCGCCAGCGCATCGTCCTCGATATCCTGCAGCGCGTAGATCGTGTCATAGCCCACCACCCACGCGATCGCGCCGGCATAGAGCCATGCCATCGGCGCGGCGAGCGTGCCGGTCGCCGCCGGCCAGCCGACCAGAGCCGCCCACGAGAAGACGATCCCTAGCCACGCCTGCGGCCACCACGTAATCCGCTTCATGAAGGGATAAGCGGCGACCGGCGCGATGCTCGCCAGTGCCACGATCTGCGCCGTCCGGTCGAGGCACAGCAAAACCGCCAGCCCGATCAGGCACAGGCCGAGCAGGAACGCCCACGCCGCCTTCAGGCTGATGCGCCCGCTCGCCAGCGGGCGGTCGCGCGTGCGCGCCACCCGCGCGTCGAGATCGCGGTCGACGATGTCGTTATAGACGCAGCCCGCGCCGCGCATCGCCACCGCCCCGACGCCGATCAGCACGAGCAGATCCCAGCGCGCGACCGCCGCGCCGGCCAGCGCGATCGCCCACGCGCCCGGCCAGAACAGCAGCCATCCCCCGATCGGGCGGTCGAACCGCGCGAGCAAGTAGAAAGGCCGCACCGCCGCCGGCAACGCCGCGACGAGCCCGCGCCGCTCGCTATCGGGGACGATCGTGTCGGGAGAAGATGTCACGCCATGTCCCTAGACGCCGGAACGCACGAGTTGAAGCGCGCGATCATGACGCCCTTGAAAGCATGGAGCATCCGACATGTTCGGGGTGACGGCGGCGGCCCGCCACGCTTATGAACCAAGCCATGCCCGCCACCCCCGCCTGGCCGCCCGCCAGCACGCCGCGCCTGTTCGTCGACCAGCCATTGGGCGACGGCCTCCATCTGTCGCTGGACGGCCCACAGGCCAATTATCTCGGCGCGGTGATGCGGTTGAAGCCGGGCGACCCGGTGCGGCTGTTCGACGATCGCACCGGCGAATGGCTGGCCGAGGTTGCGGACGCCGGCAAGCGCACGATCGCGCTCACCGTCACGCGGCAGCTGCGCGAGCGCGAGGCAGTGCCCGACATCTGGCTGCTGTTCGCGCCGATCAAGAAAGGCCCGATCGACTGGCTGGTCGAGAAAGCAACCGAGCTCGGCGTCGCGCGGATGCAGCCGATCATCACCCGCCGCACCATCGTCGATCGCGTCAATCTCGACCGGCTGCGCGCGCACGCGATCGAGGCGGCCGAGCAATGCGACCGCACCGCATTGCCCGAACTGGCCGAGCCGACCACGCTCGACGCGCTGCTGCGCGGCTGGGATGCGCGCCGCACCTTGCTGTTCGCCGACGAGACCGGCGGGACGCCGCTCGCGCAGGCCGCCGGCGCCGCGCCCGCCGCGATCCTGATCGGCCCCGAAGGCGGCTTCACGCCGGAGGAACGCGACCGCATCCGCGCCACTGCGGGTGCGGTCGCGATCGCGCTCGGCCCGCGTATCCTGCGCGCCGAAACGGCGGCGGCGGCGGCGCTGGCGGTGTGGATGGCGACGGCCGGCGACTGGCGCTGACGGCCCGAACGAGGGCCTAGCGTACCGATCGGTAGGCAGCTAAGGCGCCGCCCCATGACGACGCGTACGGCCGACGCCGGCCCCGACCCCCTGATCGAGAGCCGGGCCGACCTGATCGGTCTGTTCGCCCGTGGCGAAAAGACCAAGGATCGCTGGCGGATCGGCACCGAGCACGAGAAATTCGTCTTCTCGACCACCGATCATCACGCCCCCTCCTACGAGGAGAAAGGCGGCATCCACGCGCTGATGATCGGCCTCACAAAATTCGGGTGGGAGCCGGTCTATGAGGGCGAGAATATCATCGCGCTCTCCGGCCCCGACGGCGCGATCAGCCTCGAGCCCGCCGGCCAGTTCGAATTGTCGGGCGCGCCGCTCGAAAACCTTCACGAGACCGGCGCAGAGACCGCCCGCCATATCGCGCAGGTGAACGAGATCGGCGCGAAGCTTGGCATGGGTTTCCTCGGCCTCGGCTTCTGGCCGGACAAGACCCGCGCCGAGCTGCCGATCATGCCCAAGGGCCGCTACGAGATCATGCTGCGCCACATGCCGCGCGTCGGCAGCCTCGGGCTCGACATGATGCTGCGCACCTGCACCATCCAGACCAACCTCGATTATGCGAGCGAGGCGGACATGGTGAAGAAGTTTCGCGTCAGCCTCGCGCTGCAGCCGCTCGCGACCGCCTTGTTCGCCAATTCGCCCTTCACCGAGGGCAAGCCCAACGGCTTCCTCTCCTATCGCAGCCACATCTGGACCGACACCGATCCGCACCGCACCGGCATGCTGCCGTTCGTGTTCGAGGACGGCTTCGGTTACGAGCGCTACGCCGATTACATGCTCGGCGTGCCGATGTATTTCGTGTTCCGCGACGGCAAATATATCGACGCGGCGGGGCTCGATTTCCGCGATTTCCTCGCCGGAAAATTGTCGGTGCTTCCGGGCGAGACGCCGCGCATCGCCGACTGGTCCGATCATCTGTCGACCGCTTTCCCCGAGGTGCGGCTGAAGAGCTTCCTCGAGATGCGTGGCGCCGACGGCGGCCCGCTCGAGACGATCTCGGCGCTGCCGGCTTTCTGGGTCGGGCTGCTCTACGACGATCAGGCGCTCGACGCGGCGTGGGACGAAGTGAAGCACTGGACGATCGAGGACCATCGCCGCATCCGCGCCGAAGTGCCGAAGCTCGGCCTCGCCGCCACCGGCCCGCGCGGGCGGACCTTCCAGCAGCTCGGCAAGCAGATCCTCGAAATCTCGCGCCGCGGCCTCGCCGCACGCCGTCGCCTCAACGCCGCGGGCGACGACGAGACCGGCTTCCTCGCGCCGCTGCACGAGATCGTCGAAAGCGGCAAGGTGCCGGCGCAGCGCCTGCTCGACCTGTATCATGGCGCATGGGGTGGCGACCTCAGCCGCGTCTACGAGACCGCGCGCTACTGAACGACCGCGTGCTCCTGCGCAGGCAGGAGCCCAGAGCTTCGGATGACCGCGCCCACCGCCTGGGCTCCTGCCTGCGCAGAAGCACGGTTGCGCGCACCGCTCCGGTCGCATCCCGCTTGCCAAGGCGCGCGAAACGACCATGCTGCGCGCCATGAAGACCCCGCTCCGCACCGCTTTCGCCGCTCTCCTCCTCGCCGCCGCGCCCGCGGCCATCGCCGCCGCACCGATCGCGCCCGCGCGCACCTTCGGCCCGCTCGACCTGTTCGGGCTGGAGGCGGCGAGCGATCCGCAGATCAGCCCGGACGGGACGAAGATTGTCTACGTCCGCAAATCCAACGACATCATGACCGATCGCGCGCGCTCGACGCTGTGGCTGGTCGACGTGAAAAGCGGCGCGCAGACCCCGCTGGTCGCCAGCGCCGGCGCGCATCTCAATCCGCGCTGGTCGCCCGACGGCACGCGCCTCGCTTATATCTCCACCGCCGACGGCGGCGGCGCGCAGCTCTACGTCCGCTGGATGACGCCGGGCGGTGGCACCGCGCGCGTCACCAGCCTGCCCTCGACGCCGGGCGCGGTGGCATGGTCGCCCGACGGTACGCGGCTGGCCTATCTGCTGACGGTGCCCGGCACGGCCGCAACCCTCGGCACCCCGCTCGCCAAGCCCGAAGGCGCGCAATGGGCGCCGTCGCTGCAGGTCATCACCAAGCTCGTCTACCGGCAGGACGAGGGCGGCTATGGCGCGCCCGGCTTCGACCATCTGTTCGTGATCGCGGCCGACGGTGGCAGCCCGCGCCAGCTCACCTTCGGGTCGCAGGACGAGGAAGGGCCGCTGTCGTGGACGAAGGACGACCGCACGATCCTCGTCGCCAGCAACCGCACCGACGATGCCGAGCGCAACCCCAACCGCACCGACATCTTCGCGGTCGACGTCGCGAGCGGCGCGACCAGCCAGCTCACCCACCGCGCCGGCCCGAACGGCAATGCGGTGGTCTCGCCCGACGGCGCGCACATCGCCTATCTCGGCTTCGAGGACCGATTGCTCGGCAGCCAGACGGTGTTGCTGTCGGTGATGGACCGCGACGGCAACCATGATCGCGTACTGACCGCCAAGCTCGATCGCAGCGTGGGCAGCCCGGTATGGGCGGCCGACGGCAAGGCGATCTACGTCAAATATGACGATCATGGCGTGACGCGCGTCGCCCGCGTCGGCCTCGACGGCGCGATCCGCACCGAGGTCGAGGGATTGGTCCAGTCGGTGTTCGACCGGCCCTATACCGGCGGCGCTTTCTCGGTCGCGAAGGACGGCACGGTCGCCTTCACCGGCGGCACCGCGCTCCGCCCGGCCGACGTGATGATCGCGCATGGCGGCGCCGCGCGGCGGCTGACCCAGCTCAACGAGGAAGCGCTGTCGGCCAAGGCGCTGGGCCAGGTGCGTCATTTGTCCGTGACCTCCGCCTTCGATCGCGCGCCGATCGATGCGTGGATGGTGACACCGCCCGATTTCGATCCGTCGCGCAAATATCCGATGATCCTGGAGATCCACGGCGGGCCGTTCGCTGCCTACGGCCCGTCTTTCTCGTCGGACGACCAGCTCTATGCGGCGGCGGGATATGTCGTGCTCTACGCCAATCCGCGCGGCTCGACCTCCTATGGGGAGGCGTTCGCCAACCAGATCCACCACAGCTATCCCGCGCACGATTATGACGACCTGATGTCGGCGGTCGATGCCGCGATCGCGGACGGGCATGTCGACGCCGACCGGCTCTACGTCACCGGCGGCTCGGGCGGCGGACTGCTCACCTCGTGGATCGTCGGCAAGACCGACCGCTTCAAGGCGGCCGCCGCACAGAAGCCGGTGATCGACTGGGCGAGCTTCGTGCTCACCGCCGACCAGACCAATTATTTCGCCAAATATTGGTTCGGCAAATTCCCGTGGGAGGATCCGCAGGGTTATTGGGCGCGCTCGCCGCTCAGCCTCGCCGGCAACGTCAAGACGCCGACGCTCGTCGTCGTCGGCAGCGCCGATTATCGCACGCCGGTGAGCGAGGCCGAGCAATTCTACACCGCGCTCAAATTGCGCGGCGTGCCGACCGAACTGGTCAAGGTGCCCGGCGCCAACCACGAGGGGCTGGCGGAGAAGCCGTCGCAATCGGCCGCCAAGGCCGAGGCGATCCTCGCCTGGTTCGGACGCTATGGCGGCGAGCCGGCACGGCCCTGATACAAGAAGCGGAGGAGAGGATATGGACGAGGATCTGCGCCGGCGCGCCATCGCGCTCTACGATCGCTTCACGCACGACCATGGCAACCGTCGCGCCTTCATGCGCGACATGGTGGCGCTGACCGGCAGCGTCGCCGCCGCCGAGATGCTGGCCGGCAGCATCGCCGCCAGCCCCGCCGCCGCGGCGATCGTGCCGCCCGACGACAAGAGGCTGAAGACCAGCAACATCCACTGGACGGTCGCGCCGGGGCGCGAGTTGCACGGCTACATGGCGCTGCCCGCGAAGGCGCGCGGGCACCAGCCGGCGGTGATGGTGGTGCACGAAAATCGCGGGCTCACCGATCATATCCGCGATGTCGCGCGGCGCGTGGCGCTGGCCGGCTTCGTCGCCTGCGCGCCCGATTTCCTGTCGGGCGTTGGCGGCACGCCGGCCGACGAGGATCAGGCGCGCGCGATGATCGGCAAGCTCGATCTCGCCCAGACCACCGCCGATGCGGTCGGCACGGTGCGCTGGCTGGGCGGCAACGCCTTCGCCACCGGCAAGGTGGGGGCGATCGGCTTCTGCTGGGGCGGTGCGCTGGTCAATCGCACCGCGGTCGCCGCCGGCAGCGCGCTCACCGCCGCCGTGCCTTATTATGGCCCCGCGCCCGATCCGTCCGAGGCGATCAAGGTCAAGGCGGCGATGCTGCTCCATTATGGCGCGCTCGACGATCGGGTGAACGCCACCGGCCGGCCGTGGGTGGCGGCGCTGCAGGCGGCGGGCGTGCCCGCGCAGGCCTATTTCTACGAGGGCGCCAACCACGCCTTCAACAACGACACCTCGGCCGAGCGCTACGATCCCGCCGCCGCCAAGCTGGCGTGGGAGCGCACGATCGCCTTCCTCAAGGAGCGACTGGCATGAGCGACGACCTGATCCTCTATTCCAACCCGATGTCGCGCGGGCGCATCACGCGCTGGATGCTCGAGGAGGTCGGCCGGCCCTATCGCGTCGAATATCTCGATTTCGCGGCGCTGAAGGGCGCGGACTATCGCGCACTCAACCCGATGGGCAAGGTGCCGACCCTGCGCCACGGCGACGCGGTGGTGACCGAAGTCGCGGCGATCTGTGCCTACCTCGCCGCTGCCTTTCCCGAGGCCGGGCTGATGCCGGAGCCCGGCACACCCGCCAGCGCGGACTATCATCGCTGGCTGTTCTTTGTCGCCGGCCCGGCCGAGGCGGCGATCACCGCCAAGGCGTTCGGCGTGCTGCCGCCGGCGGACAAGAGCAAGGGCGTCGGCTTTGGCACCTACGAGGAGATGCTCGACACGCTGGAAACCGCCGTCACCGGCAAGACCTATCTGGCGGGCGATCGGTTCAGCGCGGCCGACGTCGCAGCAGGCTCGCAGATCGGCTTCGGGCTGCAATTCGGCACGATCGAGGCGCGCCCCGCCTTCGTCGATTACTGGGCCGGGATGACCGCGCGCCCGGCCTACCAGCGCGCCGGCGCGCTCGACAACGCGGCGATGCCGGCGCGGGAATAGATTTATGCCGTTCTCCTGCGCACGCAGGAGCCCAGGGCCGCGCAAGTGCCCCCGTGACGCTCTGGCCTCCTGCGTGCGCAGGAGAACGGAAGCCATATACAAAGAAAAGGGCCCGGCGGAGCGATCCGCCGGGCCCGATTTCGTTCAGCCTGTCGCTGCGATCAGCGGCGATCGCCCATGAAGCGCAGCAGGAACATGAACATGTTGATGAAGTCGAGGTAGAGTTGCAGCGCACCCATCACCACCGACTTGCCGGCGAAGGCGGTGCCGCCGACCGCGAAGTACATGCTCTTGATCTTCTGCGTGTCGTAGGCGGTGAGGCCGGCGAACAGCAGCACGCCAAGGATGCTGATCGCAAGATCGAGCCCGGTCGAGCGCAGGAACATGTTGATGAGCATCGCCACCATGATGCCGATCACGCCCATGATGAGGAAGCTGCCGAAGCCCGACAGATCCTTCTTGGTCGTGTAGCCGTAGAGGCTGAGCGCGCCGAACGCCGCGGCGCTGGCGAAGAAGGTCTGCGCGACCGAGGCGCCGGTATAGACCAGCAGCACCGTCGACAGCGACAGGCCCATCAGCACGGCATAGGCCCAGAACAACGCCTTGGCAGTGGTCTCGGTGATGCGGTTGATGCCGAAGCTCAGCCACATGACCACGCCCAGCGGCGCGAGCATCACGATCCAGCCGAGGCCCGACGGGCGGCCCTGCGGCGTGAACAGCATGCTCATATACGGGCTGTTGGCGAACAGCAGCGCGACGACGCCGGTCAGCAGCACGCCCGACGCCATGTAATTGTAGACGGAAAGCATATACGACCGGAGACCCGCATCATATGCGGCCTCGCGCGCGCCGACGTTGGTCGTCCTCGCAGCGGTCGCCCAGGGGTCGGACCAATTGGCCATTTCGAATAGGCTCCTATCGCGCCATGATCGGCGCATCGTGCGGAATATCGGCCTGTCGCCGCCGTTTTTCAAGCGGAAGCGGTGGCCGGCCCCACGCATGTGCATTTAGGAAGCACGGGCTGAACCGGGCCTGTCCGGCGTGTGTCAAAGTATTGCCGGGCCGCGCCGCGGGCGCGCCAAGTCGATTAGCTCCAAAACGTGCGAATCGACTTGGGCAGTGCGAGTATAAGAGCAGGGTTGGCCGCACGGACTGAGGCCGCCCCGCCGGTCGATCGCGCTTCTGCGACGGCGCGGCATGGCCTAGGATCGGGCATGCACCGCCTGTTCGTCGCCCTGCGTCCCCCGCCCGCGATGCGGCGGCAATTGCTCGCGCTGATGGGCGGGGTGCCGGGCGCGCGCTGGCAGGATGACGCACAGCTCCACCTGACGCTCCGCTTCATCGGCGAGGTTGATAGCCGGACCGCGGAGGATGTCGCCGCAGCGCTCGATACCGTCGCCGGACCGTGCCCGACGCTCGCGCTCGCCGGCACGAGCACGTTCGATCGCAAGGGCGCACCGCATACGTTGTGGGCGGGTGTCGCGGCAGATGCGGCGCTCGCGACGCTGCATGCCAAGATCGAGCGCGCTTGGTGGTGGCTGGCCTGCCGCCGGAGCCGCGCAGCTTTCGCCCGCACATCACGCTCGCGCGGCTTGATCGCTCGGCGGGCCCGGTCGAACCGTTCCTGCTGCGGACCGCCGCATTGCGCAGCGCGCCGGCATCGATCGACGCCTTCATCCTGTACGAAAGCCGGCTCGGCCATGATGGCGTCAGCTATGACGCGGTCGCGCGCTACGCGCTCGCCTGACGGTCGGCAATCGGGCCGGCGCATGACCGGCCGCGCGCGGGCAAAGAAAAAGGGCCGGCCGTTTCCGGCCGACCCCTTTTCAGATCGTCTTGATCGACTTACTGACCGGCGTTCGGTCCGTAGGTGATCTCCACGCGGCGGTTCTGCGGCTCGCGCACACCGTCGGCGGTCTGCACCAGCAGCTTCGTCTCGCCGAAGGCCTGCGTCTGCATCACGCCATCGGGCACGCCCTTGCCGGCGAGGTAAGCCTTCACCGAGTCCGCGCGACGCTGCGACAGACCCATGTTGTAGCTCGCCGAGCCCGACGTGTCGGTGTAGCCGGCCAGCATGACCTGCGCCTGGCCGGTCGTGCTGTAGGCCTGCGCCGCATTGTCGAGGATCGACGCTGCCTCAGGCGTGATTTCCGACTTGTTCCAGTCGAAGAACACGATGAACGGCCCCGGGTTCGCCACGGGCGGCGGCGGAGGCGGAGGCGGCGGCGGCGGGGGAGGCGGCGGCGGGGGCGGCGGGGGCGGCGGCGGGGGCGGCGGTGCTGCCGGCTCGCCGAAGTTGTACACGATGCTCGCCAGCAGGCTGCTCGAACGGTAACGACCCGTCGAGAGGCCGGCCGCCGTCGCGTTGCCCGTGCTGCTCGGAACGCGGATGCCGCTCTCGTTGAAGAAGCGGTACTTGGCGCCGATGTCGATGTGGTCGGTCACGGGGTACAGCACGCCGGCGATCGCCTGCCACGCGAAGCGCGTGTCGCTGCCGTCGAGGAAGGTGTTGCCACCGTTCAGACGCCAGATGCCGTAGTGGACGCGGCCGACGCCGACGCCGCCGCCGACGAAGCCGCTCAGGCCCTTGTCGTCGCCGAAGTTCAGCAGGGCGTTGCCCATGAAGCTGAGCACCGACGTGTTGCCGCTGTGGTCGCTGTTATAGCTGCCCGCAGCCTGACCGTTGATGGTCGTGCCGGTGTTGTGCGTCTTCAGCTCGGTGTGCTTGTAGCCCACTTCGCCTTCGAGGCGAACGATGCCGAGGTCGTAGCCGACAATACCGTCGACGTCGTACAGACCGTTCTTCGACTTGGCCTGGTCCGCGCTATCGACCGCGCCGATGTTGACCTTCTGAGTCTCGGCGATGATGCCGCCGCCTTCGACGCCGACATACCATGCCTTGTCCTTTGCCAGGACAGGCGACGCGAGCGCCGTTGACGCCAACCCGGCGATCAGGGCTAGTTTACGCATTGTGGTCCCCTTTTCCTTACTAGGGTTCTTAACAGGTAACGAAACCAACTAATCTCGTCCTGAGTTCTACGCAAGCGCGCAAAAGCATGGACTGTTGCCGAAATGTCTCGGTCACAAATCGCCCCTTTGCATCGCTCGAACCCGTTGAACGCTGCCCCTAAACACCGTCGTTCGCGAAAGTTTCCCGCACCCGCGAAAAATATCACGCGGCGATGAGACCGTGGTTGCGCAGTGCGGCAAGAATGTCACGGATTGAGGCCCTTGCGGCCTCATCCGCGACCCCGCCGCCGACGGGGTCTTCGATCGGCGGCTGCGCCGCGCCGACCACCTGATGCCCGTCCACGATCAGCGCCGTCGCGGTGACGCGCCCGACCGCCCAGGCGCCGCCGACGAACCGCGCCGGAAGATTGCCCGCGACGACCCACGCCGTCATGCCCTCGACCGCCGCGACGAAGCGCCACCCGCCGTCGGTCCAGGTGGCGAACGCGTCGGCGTGGCCGGCCCAGTCGCCGGTCGGTGCCGCGCCGACGATCCAGCTCTGGTCCGGCGCGGGTGCGGCGGGCGGCGCATCGTCGCCGATCGTCTGTGCGACGGGCTGCACCACCGCGTCGAGCAGCGCCAGCGCCTCGTTGTGATAGAGCTCCTTCTGCGCCTGCCCCGGCTCCAGCAGCGGAAAAGCGAAGCGTGCGGTCTGTCCGGTCATGGTCGGCTCCTCACAGGATGAAGGTTGCGGTGGCGGCGGGCTGCGAGGCGCCGCGCGCGCCGAGCGCAGCGATCGTCACGGTCAACGGCGCACCTGCCGCGACGCCATCGGCGGCCTGGTCAGCGACTGGATAATCGCAGCGCGTGCCGTCGACCTCGATCGTCCGGGTGCCGAGCTGCAGCCGATAGCGGTCGCCAGCCGCCGCAGGAAATCGGCGCGCACATCCTCCACCGAGCGCTCCGATGCCTCGGCGCCGCCGAGCGACGCACCGCGATGCGCATTGAGCAAGGCGAGCGCCAGCCGGTCCGAATATTCGATCATCGTCCCGACCTTCTTGCCGCCGTGCCACACCGGTTTCTCGACGCCGTTGAGCGCGCGGCCGAGCAGCATCGTCTCCAGCCGCGCCACGCCCTCGCGCAGCGCCGCCGCCCAGCGGGCGCGGAAGTCCTCGTCCTTCCGCCGCTTGCGGTAGATGTTGCTCTCCGACAGGCCCGATACCCGCGCCGAGGCCGCGACGTTCGACGTCTCGGCCAGCGTCTCGAGGAAAATCGTCTCGCGTTTCGCCGACCAGCGCACCGGCTTGGCCTTGCGCGCCCGGCCCCTCGCCGGGGCACGCGCACGCTTTCTCGCCGCGACCGTCGCCGGCCGCGCGCTTTCCTCATCCGTCATGTGTGAAGGCCCTCGCTCAAGCCAAGGGCCGGTGCGACCTCCCCGTGGGAGATCGCCCGGCCCTCAAAGTCGAACGGCGCGGTCGATTGGCTCGACCCGTCAGTTCAGCGTGACTTGCTTATGCCACAGGCGCTGCCGAATGTCAAGCATTTGTTCTTGTCTCGTTCCGTCTATGTTCAAATCGACGCGCGATCAGAAGGCGATGCCGACGCCCCCGACCACACCGGCCTTGCCGATGTTGCGGCCCGACGGCGAGACGATCTCGCCCTGCTTCACGTCGGTATCGACGTAGGCGACGCTGAAGGTCAGCGACTTCCACGTATAGGCCGCGGTCAGGCTCCAGTCGGTATAATCCTTGAGGCCGTTGGTGAGGTAGGAGCGACCCCACGTCTCGCCGATATGGCCGGTGATCGTCACGCCGGTATGCGGGATCGCGCCGGACAGCTCGCCATAGGTGTAGAGATTGTCCTGACGCGCGCCGGGGCAGCGCGGATCATAGTCGCAGCGCAGCGCATGCTGCTTCCACGAATAATTGAGGCCGACCTTGACGCCGACCGGACCGAACGTGTGCGAGGCGTTCAGGTACGGCTCGAAGAAGTCGGTCGTCGTCCCCTTCGCGTTCCCCGAATAGAAATAATAGAGCATGCCGCCGTCGAACGCCCAGCCGGCGACGGTCTTCTTGTAGCCGCCGTAGAGATCGATCTCCTGATCGCTGCCCGCCGCGATATAATCGTCGATCGAGCTGCCCCACGTGCCGATATACAGGCCCGACGAATGGCTGACGCCGATCGTGCCCTGGATCGCGGCATGCGTGTTGGTCTGCGAGAGGCCGCGGAAGCGATAGTCGCTGATCAAGGTCGCGCCGCCGGTGACGGTGAACGCGCTGGGTGGCGCCGCTGGCCCCGCCGGCGCGGCATCCTGCGCGAAGGCCGGGGCGGCAATCATGCCGGCGGCTACAGATAGTATACGAAAAATGCGGCGCATGATGAATCCCTCAAGAAGATTGCGTCATGTTCCACTGCGTGTCGCCGCGTTCTAACCTCTGCCTCGGTTTACGAGCGGGAGAACTATGCGTCCGACAACATTGGTCTGGATGATGACCGATCAAACCTCAATCGCTATCGGGATGCCCACGGGACGATGGGTCAAACTCTGTTGCACCCCAGCAACAGTCGAGCAATGCGGGCCGGGTGCTCAGCCGGCGCGATCGAGCGCCTGGGCGAGATCGGCGATCAGGTCGTCGGTATCTTCCAGCCCGATCTGCAGCCGCACCATCGGTCCGGGGCTCGGCCACGGCACCGCGGTGCGCGCCCGCTCGGGCTCGATCGGCAAAGCGAGGCTTTCATAGCCGCCCCACGAAAAGCCGATCCCGAAATGGTGCAGCGCGTCGACGAACTGCACGCGCATCGCGTCGTCGCCCCGCAATGCGATCGCGAACAGGCCCGAGGCGCCGGCGAAGTCGCGCTGCCAGCGATCGTGCCCCAGCGCATCCGGCAGCGCCGGATGCAGCACGCGCGCCACCCGCGGATGCGCCGCCAGCCAGCGCGCGATGGCGAGCGCGCTCTCGCCATGCTGGCGCAGCCGCACCCCCATCGTGCGCAGCCCGCGGCTGGCGAGGAAGGCGTCGTCGGGGCTGACGCACTGGCCCAGCCCCTGCGCGGTCTTGCGGATCCGCTCGAACAGGCCCGGCACCGCCGTCACCGATCCCATCATCACGTCCGAATGGCCGACGACATATTTGGTGCAGGCGAGGATCGACACGTCGACGCCGTGGCCAATCGCCGGGAACAGCAAAGGCGTCGCCCAGGTATTGTCGATCACGCTGACGATGCCGCGCGCGCGCGCCGCCGCCGCGATCGCCGGCACGTCCTGCACCTCGAAGGTCAGGCTGCCGGGGCTCTCCATCAGGATCACCTTGGTCGCATCCGAGAACAAGGCGCCGATCGCGTCGCCCGACACCAGCGGATCGTAATAGCGCGTCGTCACGCCGATGCGCGCGAGGATCGTGTCGGCGAACACCCGCGTCGGCTCGTAGGCGCTGTCGACCACCAGCAACTCGTCGCCCGGCGCCAGCAGCGCGAGCAACGTCGTGGTGATCGCCGCGACGCCCGACGGCAGCAGCACCGTGCCCGCCGCGCCCGGCTCGAGCGAGGTCAGCGCGTCGGCCAGCGCCCATTGCGTCGGCGTGCCCCGCCGGCCGTAATAGAAACCCTCGTCGGGCTTGCGTCCGGCCGCGCGCAGCGTCGCCACGTCGTCGAACAACATGGTCGATGCACGCCATACCGGCGGATTGACCACCCCGTTGGTCCACTCCCGCCGCCGGCCACCCTCCACGAGGCGGGTTGCGGGGCGGCGGGGGGCGTCGTCGTTCATCCTCAGCGCCTTAAAGCGCTTGGGGGTGTTCGTCATCAGACGAGCGTTGGTAACCCACAACGTCACCCCGGACTTGTTCCGGGGTCCACCCGTCCGCGAACGACACGTATCGATCGCGAACCCTCGCCCGCCGCCCGGTGGACCCCGGAACAAGTCCGGGATGACAGACCGGCTCAATATCCGCCCTCCGCCGCATCCAGCGTCGCCAGGAACCGCGCCGCCTGATCGCGGATCGCCGCCTGCTCCTCCGCCGCGAACCGTGCCCACGTCCGATAGGGCATGGCGAGGCGCGGGTTGCGCCCCAGCCGCTCCTCGTGCCGCGCGAGGAAATCCCAGTAGAGCGCGTTGAACGGGCAGGCATCGTCGCCGGTGCGTTTCGCGACGTCGTAGCGGCAGTGGCGGCAGTAATCCGACATCTTGTTGATGTAGGCGCCCGACGAGACATAGGGCTTGGTGCCGACCAGCCCGCCATCGCCGAACTGGCTCATCCCCAGCGTGTTCGGCAGCTCGACCCATTCATAGGCGTCGACATAGATTTCCAAATACCAGACGTGCACCGCGGCGGGATCGGCGCCGATCAGCAAGGCGAAATTGCCCGTCACCATCAGCCGCTGGATATGGTGGGCATGCGCCGTCGCGAGCGTCTGGCCGATCGCCTCCTTCAGGCAATGCTGGTCGGTGTCGCCGGTCCAGTAGAAACCGGGCAGCGGGCGCGTGTGACCGAGCGCGTTGCGCGTCACATAATCCGGCCCCTCGCGCCAATAGATGCCGCGCATGAACTCGCGCCAGCCGATGATCTGGCGGACATAGCCCTCGACCGACTGGAGCGGCGCGCGGCCGGCGCGATATTCCGCCTCGGCCCGCCGGCACAGATCGAGCGGATCGAGCAGCCCGGAGTTGATGTAGGGCGACAGGATCGAGTGCCACAGATGGCGCTCGCCGGTCAGCATCGCATCCTCGTACGGGCCGAACTCCGCCAGCGCATGCGCGAAGAAGGCGTCGGCCTGCGCGCGCGCATCCTGCGCCGTCACCGCATAATCGAAATCGTCGAGGCTGCCGGGATGGTCGGCAAAGCGCGCCGCGACCAGCGCCAGCACCTCCTGCGTGATCGTGTCGGGCGCGAAGGCATGCGGGCGCGGCATCAGCAGATCGGCCTTGGCCGGCTTGCGATTCTCCTTGTCGAAATTCCAGCGGTCGCCGGCCGGCCGGTCGCCATCCATCAGCAGGCCGGTCCGCCGCCGCATCAGACGATAGAAATATTCCATCGTCAGCTCGGCGCGCCCTTCGGCCCATTGCGCGAAATCGGCGTGCGACGCGACGAAGCGATCGTCGGCGCGGATCTCGACCGGCACGCCGAACAAGGTCTGCCAGCTTTCCAGCATCGCCTGCACCCGCCACTCGCCCGCCTCGGTGACGACGATCCGGTCGGGGTCGTGCCGCCCGATCGCGCGCGCCAGCTCGCCGGTGAAGCTGCCGGCATTGTCGGGGTCGTCGAGCCGGACATAGTCGACCGTCCACCCGTCGCCACGCAGCGCATCGGCATGATGGCGCATCGCCGAGAGGATGTAAGCGAGCTTCTTCTTGTGGTGGCGGACGTAGCTCGTCTCGTCGGCGACCTCCATCATCAGGACGATCGTCTCCGCCCGATCCGCGCCGGCGAGCGACGGCAAAGTCAGGCTGAGCTGATCGCCGAGGACGGGCACGAGCATCGGGCTGGTACGGCTACGGACCTGTTTTGTTCCGTCCTTGCTATCCCGTTCGTCCTGAGGAGCCACTGAGCGAAGTCGAAGTGGCGTCTCGAAGGACAAGCGCTTCGAGACGAGGCTTCGACGGGCTCAGCCTCTCCTCAGCACGAACGGTTTAATCCCTCGCGCCGGTGGCCTAAAGCACGCCGTCGCCAGACGACGGGAGAGACGAATGCCGTTCGAGCCGCCCTATATCGCCGACGCCGATCGCTATGACGGCCGCATGCCCTATCGCCGCTGCGGGCGGAGCGGGCTCGATCTGCCCGCGATCAGCCTCGGCCTGTGGCAGAATTTCGGCGGCGACGACGTGTTCGAGACCGGCCGGGCGATCCTGCGCCGCGCCTTCGATCGCGGCGTCACCCATTTCGATCTCGCGAACAATTACGGGCCGCCCTACGGCTCGGCCGAGGAGAGTTTCGGCCGCGTGCTGGCGAAGGATTTTCGCAGCCACCGCGACGAGCTGGTCATCTCCAGCAAGGCCGGCTGGGACATGTGGGCCGGCCCCTATGGCGGCATCGGCGGCAGCCGCAAATATCTGATCGCCAGCTGCGACCAGAGCCTGCAGCGGATGGGGCTCGATTATGTCGACATCTTCTATTCGCACCGCGTCGATCCGTCGACCCCGCTCGAGGAGACGATGGGCGCGCTCGCCACGCTCCACGCGCAGGGCAAGGCGCTCTATATCGGCATCTCGTCCTACTCGCCCGAGCTGACGCGCCAGGCGGCGGCGATCCTCGCCGAGCACAAGGTGCCGCTGCTGATCCACCAGCCGAGCTATTCGATGCTCAACCGCTGGGTCGAGGAAGGCCTGCTCGACACGCTCGCCGAGCTCGGCACCGGCTGCATCGCCTTCTCGCCGCTGGCGCAGGGCATGCTGAGCAGCAAATATCTGAACGGCGTGCCCGCCGACGCGCGCGCCGCCAAGGCGGGGTCGATGTCCGCCGCGATGCTGAGCGACGACAATCTCGCCCGCATCCGCGCACTGGACGGCATCGCCAAGGCGCGCGGCCAGAGCCTCGCCCAGATGGCGATCGCGTGGGTGCTGCGCGATCCTCGCGTGACCTCGGCGCTGATCGGCGCGCGCACGGTCGAGCAGCTCGACGACAGCCTCGATGCGCTCAAGACGCTCGATTTTTCCGACAAGGAGCTGGCCGCGATCGATGCGGAGGCCGGTGCCGCGGGGATCAACATCTGGAGCGGGTCGTCGGATATCCGGACGATCTGAGCGACTTCCGATCCCGTCGCCCCGGACTTGTTCCGGGGTCCACCGGGCGGCAGGTGGAACGTTTCTGAATTGAGCGGCACGCATGCAGCGGCGTGGACCCCGGAACAAGTCCGGGGTGACGAGCAATCCTACAGCGCCGCCAGCCGGCACAGCTCGCGCGGGGAGACGCCGTAGGTGCGACAGATATGCTCGCGCAGCAGCGCCTTCGCGGCGGCAAGGCCGGCATAGGCCTCTTCCTCCGCGGCCTCGAACGCGACGTTCACCGTCGCCGCATCGGGCACCAGCGAGCGCCATGCGGTCGCGTGATGGTGCTGCGCCTCGCGCACCGTCGCCACGAAACCATGGCCCTCCACTGCAAGATCAGATGACGAATCCATGATCGCCCAACGACCGAGCCGTCGGTTGGAGCCGTAATAACCGCACGCGGCATGGACCAGGCGAGCCGGACCCTCTACCCTCGCCCACGCCTGCCTTCCTCCGGAGCCGCCTCGTTGACGATCGACCATGTCGCCATCATCGGCGGCGGCTTTTCGGGTGCGCTGCAGGCGATCAACCTGCTGCGCCACGACGGTCCGCGCGCCACCCTGATCGAGCGGCGCGCCGCCGCCGGGCGTGGCGTCGCTTATTCGGCCGCGCATCCCGATCACCTGCTCAACGTCCGCGCCGCCAGCATGAGCGCGCTGCCGCAGGATCCCGATCATTTCGTCCGCTGGCTGGCGCGGCACCGGCCGAACCTGTCGGGCTTCGTGCCGCGCCTCGTTTATGGCGACTATCTCGCCGACCTGCTCGCCGAGGCGCGCGCCGCCGCGCCGCATCGGCTGGCGCTGGTGCAGGACGAGGCGTGCGATCTGACGCTGTCCGAGGATGGCGCCACGATCATGCTCGCGGGCGGTGGCCGCATCGATGCGGATGCGGCGGTGCTGGCGGTCGGCAACCTGCCGCCCTCGCTGCCGCCGGGCCTCGATCCCGAAGGCCTGCCACGCGGCAGCTTCGCCGGCGAGCCGTGGGGGCCAGGCGTGGCGCGCGATCTCGATCCCGACGGCACGGTGCTGATCGTCGGCAGCGGGCTGACGATGGTCGACATCGCATTGCTGCTCGACGCGACCGGCTTTCGCGGGCGGATGATCGCTCTGTCGCGGCGCGGCCTCGCCCCACGCGCGCATGCCGACACCCCGCCCTCGACGCTCGACGAGCGGCCGCCGCCGAACCCGGTCGCATTGCTGCGCCACGTCCGCGCGCGCGGCAGTGAGGTCGGCTGGCGCGCGGCGGTGGACGAACTGCGCCCCTATACCGAAAGCCTGTGGCTGGCGGCGGGGCTCGACGAGCGCCGCCGCTTCCTGCGCCACCTGCGCGCGTGGTGGGACGTGCATCGCCACCGCATCGCGCCGCAGGTTTCCGCGCGGATCGAGGCACTGCGCGCGGAGGGTCGGCTGGAGATCGTCGCGGGCAAGCTCGACACGGCCGAGCCCGAAGGCGGTCGGGTCGCGGTGCGCTATCGCCCGCGTGGTCAGGAAGCGCTGGCGACGATTACGGTCGACCGCATCGTCAACGCCGCCGGGCCGCAGGGCGATCTGCTCCGATCGGACCAGCCCTTGCTGCGCCGCCTGCTGGAACGCGGGCTGATCCGCCCCGATCCGCTCCACATCGGCATCGACGTCACCGCGCAATCGGAGGTGATCGGTGCCGACGGCGTGGCGCATGATCGCCTGCTGGCGTTGGGGCCGATGACGCGCGGCACCTTCTGGGAGATCGTCGCGGTGCCCGACATCCGCCGCCAGACATGGTCGGTCGCACGCAAGCTCGCCAACGCCCACTGGGTCGGCGGCGAAGGGCTTTAGCTCAGCCGGCCGCCTTGGTCGCGAACAGGCTCTGGAAGGACTGGAGTTCCTTCGTGTTGAGATCCGACACCGCCCAATAATCGAGCCCGCCCACCGACCAGCGGACGAGGTTATAGCCCTCCTTGTGGGTGGTGACCGCGGCTGCCGACGCCGCGCCGTCGGACGGCATGACGAACACGTTGATGCGATGCAGCCGCCGCCCGTAGACGATCGCCGCGACGTTGCGCCCGCCGACATAATCGACACGCCCGCCCAGCAGCGGGAAGCCGTCGTCGACCAGCTCGGGCACCGGCGGGGCGAAGTCGATCCGGCCATTGAACCACGGCTTCACAAGATGTTTGTCCGAGGTCTGCACGTCGGTCAGGTGATCGGCGAGCAGGGAGCGCACATGCCCGGCGACGAGCTGATCCGACAGACCCGTCGGGCTCGCGCCCGGATGCGGCAGCGCTACCATGATGAGCAGGCCGGCGGCGAGGCCGGTGAGCGCGCCCGATGCCCAGCGCCAGCTCGCCACATGCCGCCACGGCCCGCGCGAACGTGCGCGCGGCTGCGGCGCGGCCGGCAGCGGCGGCACGGCCGGGGCGGCCGCGTCCAGCATCAGCCCGATGCGATCGGCCAGGCCGGCCGGGGCGGCATAGGCCGCCGCCTTGTCGGCCAGCAGGGCGCGGATCGCGCGGACGCGCTCATACTCGGCGCGGCACCCGGCGCATTCCGCCAGATGCGCCTCGAGCGCGAGCGCGTTCGCCGCGTCCAGCTCATTGTCGGCCAGCGCGTGGACGGCGAGCAGTTTGTCGGGGCACGCGCTCATTCCGCCGCCTCCGCGACGGCGTGGAGCGCCTGCGCCAGCATCGCCCGTCCGCGCGCGAGGCGCGACATGACGGTGCCGATCGGCGCGTCGGTGATTACGGCGATCTCCTTGTACGAAAGCTCTTCCAGCTCCCGCAGCACCAGCACCTCGCGGAAGGGCTCGGGAATCGACTCGATCGTCGCGCGCAGCAATATGGCATCGTTGCGTTGCGCGAGGATTAACTCCGGCGTCAGGTCGTCGACCGGCTCGTCGGCGCCCCATGGCTCGTCATGCCCGGACTCTCCCGCCACCACGCGGGCGCGGTCGCGCGCGACCGAGGTCAGGAAGCAGTTGCGGACGATCGCCAGCAGCCACGCTTTGGCGGCCTCGCCCCGCCAGCCGTCGAAGCCGCGGAACGCCTTCAGGAATGCGTCCTGGACGATATCCTCGGCAGCGGTGGCATCGCGGCACAGATAGCGCGCAAGAGTGTAGGCCGCATCGAGATGCGGCAGCATCGTGGTCCGGAAATGCTCGGCGCGGTCCATCGACGTGACGTTCCAATCCCCAATTGGCACATCCATCGAGCGCATAAGTTGCGCTACCGTAACGATCGGCGACACGCGACAACACCGGCACTCGACGGTCAAGGCGTTGCCAAATCCCGCCGGCCGAAGCGAGCGAAAACGACCTTAACAAATAATAATCCAATTCGGTCTATCGGCTTCCCCGACCGATCCACCGCAGCGAGCGCATTAAATCACTGCCGAAGCACCTTTTAGCAGAGCGTGGCGGGAATAAATCCTGCCCCCGCTCTGTCTTGGTGCCGTTGGGTGCGCCCCTTGGGGGAGGTTTGCGTGTCTGCGCGAGGCGGGCCGACGGGGATGAGCCGCCCGTCCGCCCCGCTGGCGCACCCAGCGACTTACGTCGCCGGGGACGGGGTCGTGGGGGTCGGTCAGGCCGGCAACGGCTCGTCCGCCTTCGGCTCGTGCATCGGGCAGCCGTTGAAATGCCCGCGGAAGCGGCTCGACATTTCGTAAGCGTCCTTGCGCAGCCGGTTGATCTGGCCGAGCGGACGATGCGCCGCCAGCCCGTGCCAGATGCTGAAACTCATCTGGTCGTCGACCACCGCCGCGCGATCGTGCGACCAGCTCACCTGCGGCCCGGCGCGCAGGGTGGCGACCGTGACGAACGGCGCCTCGGCCTCGTCCCACAAGGCCGATGCATCCTCGACCGGCTGCTTGGCGCGGTCGCGCTGGAGCTGGACGCGGAACTCCCACACGCCCTCGCCCTCGATCATCGTCTCGGCAATGTCCTCGCGCAGCGCGTCGGGGCGGCCGGTGGTGACGATCGTCGTGCCGCTCACCTCCTTCAGCAGCGGCGACATCGGCACCAGCTGGAACTTGGCAATATAATCGCCGTAGCGGAACGGCACCTGCGAGAAATAGGTCTCGCCCAGCGGATGCACCTGCGGCGCGCCGCCGAGCTGCTTGATCGCCGCGCTGTCGATGCCGACCGCGGACAAAGCCGCATTGGTCGCCTGCAGCACCGCCGACAGCGCCTTCTTCGCGCCCTCCGCGGTATCGGTCGTCTTGGCGAGCAGCTTCAGATTGGCGAGGAACGGCTTGCCCTTCGGCGCACCGAACACCGGCCCGTTGACCATGATGAAATTCTGGGTCGTATCGCCCTCCGAGCCTTCGACCCGCGCGCCGTCGACGCCCAGCACCTTGATGCCGAGCCCGCGCGGGACAGAGATCGAATCGTCGAGGATGTCGCCCGGATTGGTCGAGAAGCGCATGATCGCGCGGTGCGTGCCCGGCGTCGCGAACAGCCCCTGCGCCAGCTCGGCCGGCAAGCCGTCATGCACGGTCAGCTCGGCCGAGAGCAGGCCGTGGCTTTTGGCATGGACCGCGCGTACCGCATGGCCATAATCCTTGGACGTGGTTTCGAGGATGCCGTGGAGCGCAGTGTTCAGACCCTCGCCGGTCTCGCCCTCGTCGGAATCAAGCTGCTCGGCGTCGGCCGAATAGGGAATAGGCGCGGCGACCATAATATGCTCCTGTGATGATTGGCCTTTAACCCGCGGCCATCACGCTACGTTCCCGCTGGCGATGTCGGCCGCCACTTCCTAGATTCGCCAGCGTGACCGACACGATCGACCGCTTCAACGAAGAGAAAGCCACCTACGCCGTGCGCGGCGCCGACGCGCCCGACATGGAGGCGGGCGTCGCCGCAATCCGCAACGTGCTCAAGACGCTGCCGGTGCGCCCCGGCGTCTATCGCATGACCGATTCGCGCGGCGACGTGCTGTATGTCGGCAAGGCGCGCGCGCTGAAGAACCGCGTGACCAATTATACCCAGGTCGCGCGCCTCTCGAACCGGCTGCGCCGCATGATCGGCCAGACGCGCGGCATGACGATCGTCACCACCAACACCGAGGCGGAGGCGTTGCTGCTGGAGGCGCAGCTCATCAAGCGCTTCCGCCCGCCCTACAACGTGCTGCTGCGCGACGACAAAAGCTTCCCCTTCATCCTGTTGCGCGAGGATCATGATTATCCGCGCGTCCAGCTCCACCGCGGCGCGCGGCGCGCGAAGGGGCAATATTTCGGGCCGTTCGCCGGCGCGGGCGCGGTGCGCAAGACGCTGACCGCGCTGCAGAAACTGTTCCTGCTGCGCTCCTGCACCGACAGCTTCTTCGCCAATCGCACGCGGCCGTGCCTGCTCCACCAGATCAAGCGCTGCTCGGCGCCGTGCGTCGAGCGGATCGGCAAGCAGGATTATGCCGAGCTGGTCGGCGACGCCGCCGACTTCCTCGCCGGCAAGTCGACCAAGGTGCAGCAGAAGCTGGGCGCGCAGATGGCGATCGCGGCGGAGGCGATGGATTACGAGCTGGCCGCGATCTACCGCGACCGGCTGAAGTCGCTCACCTTCATCCAGGGCACGCAGGCGATCAACGCCGAGGGCGTCGAGGATGCCGACGTGTTCGCGCTCGCCGCGCGATCGGGCCAGATCGGCATCCAGGCCTTCTTCATCCGCGGCGGGCAGAATTGGGGGCATCGCGCCTTCTTCCCGACCCACACCGCCGAGGTGCCCGAGGACGAGGTGCTCACCGCCTTCATGATGCAATTCTACGAGGAGGTGCCGCCGCCGCGCCTCGTCCTGATCGATCGCGTGCTGCCCGAGGCCGAGCTGGTGAGCGAGGCGCTGGCCGAAAAGGCCGGGCGCAAGGTGGTGCTGAAGGTGCCGCAGCGCGGCGAGCAGCGCCGCATCCTCGCCCAGGCCGAGCGCAACGCGGTCGAGGCGCTCGACCGCCGGCTGGCCGAGGGCGCGACGCAGTCGAAATTGCTCGCCGAGGTCGCCGATCTGTTCGATCTCGACGCGCCGCCCAACCGCATCGAGATTTACGACAACAGCCACATCATGGGCACCAACATGGTCGGCGCGATGGTGGTCGCGGGGCCGGAAGGGTTCCGCAAGGGACAGTATCGGAAGTTCAACATCAAGCGGCCCGAGACCGCGCCCGGCGACGATTTCGCGATGATGCGCGAGGTGCTCGAGCGCCGCTTCGCCCGGCTGGAGAAAGAGGATCCCGATCGCAAGTCGGGCGAGTGGCCCGATCTGTTGCTGATCGACGGCGGCAAGGGGCAGGTTTCGGCCGTCTATCGCACGATGGAGGAGATGGGCGTCCACGACGTGCCGGTGGTCGGCATCTCGAAGGGCCCAGACCGCAATGCCGGGCGCGAGCATTTCCATCTGCCCGACGGGCGTGAATCGATGCTGCCAATGAACTCGCCGGTGCTGTTCTACCTCCAGCGCCTGCGCGACGAGGCGCACCGCTTCGCGATCGGCGCGCATCGCGCCAAGCGCTCGGCCGCGACCATCCGCTCGACGCTCGACGACGTGCCCGGCATCGGCCCGGCGCGGAAGAAGGCTTTGTTGATGCACTTCGGCACGGCCAAGGCGGTGCGCGGCGCCGGGCTGGAGGATCTGATGCGCGCGCCTGGCGTGTCGGCGGCGGTGGCGCAGGCGATTCACGACCATTTCCACCCGAGCGGGTGAGGCGCACTCCCGCCCGTCATCCCCGCCCTCGTCCGTCATCCCAGCGCAGGCTGGGATCTCCCGCTACCGGCCACCGCGCCCAGCCGCACGCGATGCCAGCCTGCGCTGGCATGACGAATAGGTGGCGCGCGAAGGGTTTGCGCCCCGCTAACCCTCACTCTTACCGAAACCGTCATGGCCGCCCGCTACACCGCGTCCGGTGGCAGAAATGCCGCTTGTACGAGTAGGTTGGCGTTGCTTAGGCGTTGTCCGGCGAGGGCCCCCGCCCCCGCCGGACGCGTCCAGGGAGCCCACGCGCTCATGCATATCGAGACGCAGGCGATCCTCTGCGCGGTGCGCGGCCATGGCGAGCATGGCGCCATCGCGCGCGCGCTGACGCCCGCCGACGGCCTGCGCGCCGGCTATGTGCGCGGCGGCCGCTCGCGCCGGCTGCGCCCGATCCTGCTGCCCGGCAACGTGATCCGCGCCGATTTCCGCGCGCGCACCGACGACCAGCTGCCGGCACTGACGGTCGAACTGGTCGAGAGCCGCGCGACGATGCTCGGCGAGCCGCTGGCGCTCGCCGCGATCGACTGGGCGACCGCGCTCACCACGACGGCGCTGCCGGAGAGCCAGCCTTATCCGCGCCTCTACGACGCGCTCGACGGGATGCTGGCGGCGGTGGTGGCCGCGCCCAGCGCGCGCGGCTGGGGCACGGCGCTGGTGCGCTACGAACTGCTGCTGCTGGCGGAGCTGGGTTTCGGGCTCGATCTGTCCGCCTGCGTCGCCACCGGCGCGGTCGAGGGGCTCGCCTTCGTCAGCCCGAAGTCGGGCCATGCCGTGACCGAGGCCGCCGGCGCACCCTATGCCGAACGGCTGCTGCCGCTGCCGCGCTTCCTGCTCGGCGGGGGCGCGGCGGAGTGGCCCGACATCCTCGACGGGCTGCGCCTGACCGGCCATTTCCTCGAGCGCGACCTGCTCGTCGGTCGCGCCGCCGACAGCCTCGCCGCGCGCGAACGGCTGGTCGACCGCATCCGCCGCGCCGCGGGTTGAGGCCAGATCGAACGCATCGCCCTTGCCCCGTCGGGCCGCCCGATCTACATTCGCGCCATACGTGCGGCCGCCCCGTGATGGGGCGGCCCTTTCTTTATCCGGAGACGAACAGTGGCCCAGCCGCTCATGCCCCATGCGACCGCTTCGTGGCTGGTCGACAACACCGCGCTCTCCTTCCAGCAGATCGCCGAATTCTGCGGGCTCCACATCCTCGAGGTGCAGGCGATCGCCGACGACACCGCCGCGACCAAGCTGACCGGCCGCGATCCCGTCCGCGCGCACGAGCTGACGATGGACGAGATCGAGAAGGGCCAGAAGGATCCCGACTACAAGCTCGTGATGACCAAGGGGCCGGAGCCGGTGCGCCGCACCAAGGGCCCGCGCTACACGCCGGTCTCCAAGCGGCAGGACAAGCCCGACGGCATCGCCTGGATCATCCGCAACCATCCGGAGGTGACCGACGGTCAGATCAGCCTGCTGATCGGCACGACCCGCACCACCATCGCCGCGATCCGCGATCGCAGCCACTGGAACATCGCCAACATCACGCCGAAGGATCCGGTGACGCTCGGCCTCACCTCGCAGCGCGAGCTCGACGCGATCGTCGCCAAGGCGGCGAAGGCGGCCGGCATCGAGGCGCCGGTCGACACGCGGCTGGGCGAGGATCGCGCCGCCCTGATCGAGCAGCTCCGCCACGAACGCGAGCATGCCGCGCATGCCGGCGACGCCGTGCTCTCCGACGTCGATGCACTATTCGGCAAGCGGAACTGAGACTTAGGCAGTGCGACCAGCCGAGCGGCGCCCCGCGCCGCTTGCTTGACCGCACGCCGGCCTCCCGCCAGAAGCGAACCGACTTATGAGCGATGACGCCTCCATTTCCGACCTGTCGTTCGAGGCCGCGCTGAAGCGGCTGGAGGCGATCGTCCAGCGGCTGGAAAGCGGCGACGCGAGCCTCGACGAATCCATTACCCTGTATGCCGAGGGCGACCGTTTGCGCGCCCAGTGCGAGGCGCGGTTGCAGGCCGCCCAGGCGCGGATCGAGAAGATCACGCTCGGGCCGGACGGCGCGCCGCGCGGGGTGCAACCCTTCGATGCCGGCTGAGCCATGCCTACTTTGACCCCGATCGCGTTGAAGGCGGCAATGGCCGAGGTTTCGGCCGATATCGACGCGGCGTTCGATCACCTACTGGCGATCCCCGAGGATCCGCGCGCGCGGCTTTATGCGGCGATGCGCCACGCCGCGATCGGCGGCGGCAAGCGGCTGCGCCCGCTGCTGGTGCGCGCCGCATCCGACCTGTTCCACGTCGATCGCGTGCCGATCCTGCGCACCGGCCTCGCGATCGAGTGCATCCACGTCTACAGCCTCGTCCACGACGATATGCCGTGCATGGACGATGACGACATGCGGCGCGGCAAGCCGACCGTCCACAAGGCCTATGACGAAGCGACCGCCGTGCTCGCCGGCGATTCGCTCCACGCGCTCGCGTTCGAGGTGCTGGCCGATCCCGAGACGCATCCCGATCCGTTCGTGCGCGTCGAGCTGCTCGCCGAACTGGCGCGCGCCGCCGGGCCGTCGGGCATGGCGGGCGGGCAGATGATGGACCTCGCAGCCGAGGCCGAGGGCTCGGACTTCGATCTCGCCACGATCACCCGGCTGCAGCAATTGAAGACCGGCGCGTTGATGGGCTTCTGCCTCGAAGCGGGCGCGATCCTCGGACACGCCCCGCCCGAGGGGCGCAAGGCGCTGCGCGCTTATGCGCGCGACGTCGGCCTCGCCTTCCAGATCGCCGACGACCTGCTCGACGTGGAGAGCACCGCCGAAGTCGCCGGCAAGGCGGTCGGCAAGGATGCCGCCGCCGGCAAGGCGACCTTCGTCTCGCTGCTCGGCGTCGAGCGGGCGCACGCCCAGGCGCACATGCTGGTCGATCAGGCGATCGGCCACCTCGTCGGCTATGGCGAGGAGGCCGGGCTGCTGCGCGCGATCGCCCGCTACATCGTGGAGCGCGATCATTGAGCCGGACGGCGGTCTATACCGGCACGTTCGATCCGCTGACGCTGGGACATCTCGACATCATCCATCGTGCCGCGCGACTGGCCGACGCGCTGGTGATCGGCGTCTCGACCCAGTCGGGCAAGGCGCCGCTGTTTGGGCTCGACCAGCGCGTCGCGATGGTCGCGCGCGAGGTGGCGGACCTGGCCCATGTCAGCGTGCGGCCGTTCGACGGGCTGGCGGTGGATTTCGCGCGGGCGTGCGACGCTCAGTTCATCGTGCGCGGGCTGCGCAGCGGCAGCGATCTCGACTATGAGAGCCCGATGGCCGCGATGAATCATGTGATGACGCCCGATATCGATACCGTGTTCCTGGTGGCGGATCCGGGCTACGGCCACATCGCCTCGTCGCTGGTCAAGGACGTCGCCCGCGGCGGCGGCCCGATCGATCGGTTCGTGCCCCCGCACGTCGCCGCCGAGATTCGCGCGCTGACCCTTTAAGCTACGGAGCATTCCCCCGTGTCGTTCAAGAAGATGGTGCTGGGGCTCGTCGGCCTCCTCGCGGCGGCCCCTTTATTGGCGCAGGCCACCGGCCCGCAAGGCTATGCCGAGCCGCGCTTTCGCGGCCATTCCGAGACCGGCGAAGCCGCGCCGCCGCCGCGTGACCCCGCCAACATTCTCAACATGCAGCTTTCGACTGGGGGCACGGTCTCGATCCTGCTGCGGCCGGACAAGGCGCCGCTCTCGGTCGAGCGGCTGAAGATGCTGATCAACCGCCATTTCTATGACGGGCTGACCTTCCATCGCGTGATCGAAGGCTTCATGGCGCAGGGCGGCGACCCCAAGGGCACCGGCGAGGGCGGGTCGGACCTGCCCAACCTGAAGGCCGAATTCAATGACCTGCCGCACGTGCGCGGCGCGATGGCGATGGCGCGCGCGAGCCAGCCCGACAGCGCCAACAGCCAGTTCTACATCATGCTCTCGCCCAATCTGGAGCTCGACAACCGTTATACCGTGGTCGGCCGCGTGATCGCCGGCATGGCCTATGTCGACCTGCTCGAGAAAGGCGAGCCGCCGGCGCACCCGTCCAAGGTGATCCGCGCCTATATCGGCGCGCCGCCCGCCAATCCCGCGACCGGTCCGGTGGCGGATGCCGCCACCTCGGCCGCCGCCAGCGCCGCCGCGAACCAGGCGGCGCAGGCCTCGCTCGCCGCGTCCGATGCCGCCAAGGCCGCGCAGGCGGGCGATGCCGCCACCGCCGGCGAGCGCGCCAATGCCGCGCAATCCGCTGCCCAAAGCGCGGCGCAGGCCGCGGGCGACGCCGCCGAGGCGGCCGGCCCCACGCAGAAACGGAAGCGCCCGCGCTAAAGGCGCCTCCGCATGCGCGTCGACCTCTTCGACTTCACGCTTCCGCCCGAGCGCATCGCGCTCCGCCCCGCCGCCCCGCGTGACAGCGCCCGGCTGCTCCACGTCGCAGGCGCGACGCTGGCCGACCATGTCGTGCGCGACCTGCCCGATCTGCTGCGTGCCGGCGACATGCTGGTGTTCAACGACACGCGCGTCATCCCTGCGCAGCTCGAGGGCCGGCGCGGCGAGGCGCGCATCGGCGCGACCTTGCACAAGCGCGAGGGGCCGCGCGCATGGACCGCGTTCGTGCGCAACGCCAAGCGCGTGCGCGTCGGCGACCGGATCGAGTTCGACGCGGATGTGAGCGCGATCGCCGCCGCGCGCCACGCCGACGGCTCGCTGCTGCTCGAATTTGCCGGCGACGAGCCGGTCGAACTGCTGCTGGAGCGCGCCGGCCGCATGCCGCTGCCGCCTTATATCGCCGCCAAGCGCCCGACCGACGCGCGCGACGCCGACGATTACCAGACGATGTTCGCGCGCGAGGCCGGCGCGGTCGCCGCACCGACCGCCGCGCTGCACTTCACGCCCGATCTGATGGCGGCATTGGCAGCACGCGGCGTCGAGCATGCGACGCTGACCTTGCATGTCGGCGCGGGCACCTTCCTGCCGGTCAAGGCCGACGACACCGACGCGCACGCCATGCACGCCGAATGGGGCCGCATCGACCCCGCCACCGCCGAACGCCTGAACGCCGTCCGCGCGCGCGGCGGCCGCCTGATCGCGGTCGGCACCACCAGCCTGCGCCTGATCGAGAGCGCCGCCGATGCCGACGGCATGATCCACCCGTTCGAGGGTGACACCGCGATCTTCATCACCCCCGGCTACCGCTTCCGCGGCATCGACGGCCTCCTCACCAACTTCCACCTCCCCCGCTCGACCCTGTTCATGCTGGTCTCGGCACTGATGGGCATCGATCGGATGAAGGCGGCTTATGCTTATGCCATCGAGAATGGCTATCGGTTCTACTCCTACGGGGATGCGTCGCTCCTACTTCCGTAAAGGGCTTTCCGGTGGGTGGCTGGTGGGATCCTTACGGAAGGCTCGGCCGACAGGACATCGCGTTCGTAATGCGGGGGCCAGGCGTTCGAGTCACCTAGGCGCACCATCCACCTAGAGGCACATAACACAGGAAAACCGGGCAGCGTCCGGTAAAAGCCCCCTCGCGTGGGAAGCGCGCTTGGGTCCAGCGTGGGGCGCTTTTGGTAGTGACGTGCTCCCCATTTCTCCTCCAGTCATAACTGGAGTCCGGGGTCATCATCGTGCCCATGTGGGCGGGGTTGCACAACCCGCTTGGCAGCATCGGCGGGCGTCAGCCCGCCTATCCCGCTATGCGGTCGCACATGGTTGTAGTCGTCGCGCCAGCTGCTCAACACCGAGCGGGCGTGGCTCAACGACGCGAACAGCGTCTCGTTCAGACATTCGTCGCGCAAGCGACCATTAAAGCTCTCGACGTAGCCGTTTTGCTGCGGCTTGCCCGGCGCGATGTAATGCCACTCGATCTGCCGGTCCTGCGCCCAGCGCAGGATCGCCAGGCTCGTCAGTTCGGTCCCGTTATCGCTGACGATCATTAGCGGCCTGCCGCGCACCGCGATGATCGCGTCCAGCTCCCGTGCGACCCGAGCGCCCGACAGCGACGTGTCAACCGCCAGCGCGAGGCTCTCGCGCGTGAAGTCGTCGACGACGGCGAGGATGCGGATACGCCGGCTGCACACCAGCGTGTCGCTCACAAAGTCCAGGCTCCATCGCTGGTTCGGGCCTTGCGGTAGCGTCACCGGTGCCCGCGTGCCCATCGCTCGCTTGCGACCACGCCGTCTGCGCACCCGTAGATTCTCCTCGCGATACAGCCGCAGCAGCTTCTTGTGGTTCATGACCAGACCCTCGCGCGCCAGCATGATCCCCAGCCGCCGGTAGCCGAAGCGCCGACGTTCGAGCGCGATCTCGCGAAGACGCGACCGCAGGTCGCCATCATCACCACGCCGATGCGCATAGCGCATCGACGACCGATCCACGCTGAGGATGGCGCAGGCCCGACGCTCGCTGATACCGAAGGCCTGCCGAACATCTTCGACAGCCCTCCGGCGAGCGGCAGGCCTCACCAGTTTTTTGAGGCAACCTCCTTCAGCACCGCATTGTCGAGCATCGCATCGGCCAACAGCCGCTTCAGCCGCGCGTTCTCGTCCTCCAGCACCTTCAGCTTGCGCGCCTGCGACACGTCCATGCCGCCATAGGTCGCCTTCCATTTGTAGAAGGTCGCGCTGCTCACGCCGTGTTTGCGGCACACGTCCGCGGTCGACGATCCAGCTTCCTGCTCACGCAGGAGCCCTATGATCTGCTCCTCGCTAAACCTGCTGCGCTTCATCTCCGTCCTCCTCAATGAAGGACTCTAGCTCAAAATGGAGGAGTTTCAGGGGAGCACGTCAGTAGCCTTTTTGGACCAGGTCTGCCCGCACTCTAAACGACGACCGCGGGGAAGACGTGAGCAAATATGATTATTTGAGCCCGCTCGCACAGAAGCTCGGCGCGTGGATGGCGCGCCAATGCGTTGACGGCTTGCCAGCTCATGTCGATGAGGGCCTCGCAAATGCTTTCCCGGATGTCGAAGTCAAGCAGATCAAGCTGGCTCTGGCGGAGCTGAAGGCTGACGGACTCGTCGAGCTGAACAGCGCAATCAATCGCGCGATGCCGTCCGTGCGCACGACGTTTGCACTTTTCGTCGCGGCCGATCCCGCGATCACTGGGCACGATCCCAGAAAGGATGCCGTCCTGCTGGCGCGGATGATGATCGAGAACTCCAAGCTGGAAAATATTCGTGAGCTGGAGGCGGCGGCGGATTGGCCGCGCCGGCGTTTCAATCCTGCGGTCGGGCTGCTGGTGCCGCTGTTTCCACAAAACCGGATGCGCACGCCGCTCCAGAACGACTATCCCGTGCTCGGCTTCATTGTCGGTGACGACGAGATCGTGTCGCTCCGCCGCTTCGTCCAGAGCCACACCCGATGATCAAGATCACCCACAACGGCCGACCCTTCGACGTCGACCGCTTCGCGCAAGAGCTGCAAGCGCACGCCATGGAACTCGCCATGGCCGCGATCGAGACGAAAGCCCGTGGCGCCGCAGGCTCCATCGTCGATCCGGAAACCGGCAAGCATGCGGTCGTCTTCGTCGACCGCCTTCCCGGTCACCGGGTAGGGATCCGAACGAGCGGCTCGCCAGCCTTCGCACGGCTCTTGGAAAAGCGGCTCGGGGTCGACCCCGGCGACGTCAGTGTAATGGGAGTGGATAAGATGGTGGCAGAGCCGCGTGTGTATCTGGCTCACGCGAGCGAGGACAAGGCGATGGTCCGGCCGATCGCCGAATATCTCATGGCCAACGGTATCGAGACCTGGTTCGACGAATGGGAGATCGACCACGGCGACAGCCTTCGCCAGAAAATGGAGGAGGGTCTCGGCGACATGACCCATTTCGTGGTCATCCTGACACCGACATCGATCACCAAGCCTTGGGTTGCGCGTGAGATCGACGTTGGTCTCGTTGGGCTCGTCGGGGGCAAGAACCGCATGGTGCCCCTGCGGGTCGACGTCGATGTCGGGCAGCTATCACCCTTTCTCCAGACGCTTCTGTGCGAAGCGATCGATCCGACCTCCGACGTGCAACTGGCCGCTCTCGTCGACCGGCTGCATGGCGTCAGCCGCAAGCCCGCGCTCGGCGCAAAGCCCAAGCATGTCATCACCGTGCCCGAGGGCCTGGAAGGCTGGTCACCCGCTGCGGTAGCAATCGCGCAGCATCTCGCGCAGACAAGCGAGCACGCCGTCAGTTTCGATCCGCACACCCAGCCTGAAGACATCAGGGCAGCAACCGGGCTTTCGGCGGTCGACGTTCGCCTCGGCATCCTCGATCTACGCGATGCCGGCATGCTGTGGCAGAGCGAGCATGGCGATCTGTCGGTCGCGCCGCTTGGACCGCTGTTCGTCGAGTTTGACGCGAGCGTGATGCCGTTCGATCCGGCCGTCGACGCGGTCACCTTGGCTAACCGCCTTGTCAGCGACGATGTCGAAGATGCGAATACAGAAGAATTGGCGGCGAAGCTCGACTGGAAGCCTCGCCGGATGAACAGCGCCATCGCTTATCTCGAGCGCGCCGGTGCCATCGAGACAGTCGGCGCACTCGCATCGGACCCTTGGCGCGCCGTGTTCCTAAGCAACGGCGACGAAACCCTCCGCTTCGTGCGCAGCCAGGCTTGACCAATGGCCGACGACAACGAGGAGCGCGTCGTCTGCGCCGACTGCGTTGGTGAAGCCTATCTCAAGGCCGAGATCGAAACGACCGGCGAGGAACGTGAATGCTCGTTCTGCGGCTTTGACGGGTCGGTCGTCAACGTCGTCGATCTGGCCGGGTGGGTGAGCAGCGCTTTCGAGGCGCACTATATCCGGACCTCCGATCAACCGGACGCTTTCCAATCCGCGATGCTTGGCGACCGCGAGAGCGGCTACGAATGGGAGCGCGACGGTGAGCCGGTCCTTGAGGCGATCCAGGGTGCGGCCTCGATCGAGCAGGAGGTGGCGCAGGAAATCCTCGACATCCTCGCTGATGAGCATGGCGACTGGGATTCAGCCATGGCCGGCGAGGAATGCGAGTTCGATCCCGAAAGCTATTATGAGCGCAAAGGCCCGAACGATATCGAGTTTCAGCTTGAATGGCGCAATCTGGAACGGTCGCTGAAAGGCGAGACGCGGTTCTTCAACAAGGTCGCCGAGAGCCTCCTCGATCGCATCTTCACCGGCATCGAGGGCTTTCGCACGCGCGACGGGCGGCGCGTGATCCGCCATGCCGGGCCGCTCACCGAACTCGAACAGTTCAGTCGCGCCCGCGTGTTTCATTCGGACAACAGGCTCGGCGCCGCGCTCGAGCGTCCTGACCGTGAGCTCGGACCGCCGCCGAGCGCCGTAGCGCTCGGCGGCCGAATGAACGCGCGCGGCGTCTCACTGTTCTACGGCGCCACCCATGCAGACGCGGCCTTGTCGGAGGTTAGGCCGCCCGTCGGCAGCCGCGTGCTAGTCGGAAAATTCAATGTCATACGGCCGCTGCGTCTCCTCGACATTGATGCGCTTCGCTCCGTCTATGTGGAGGGAAGCGTCTTCGACCCGACCTATATGGCGCGTCTGGAACTGGCGAAGTTCATGGAAAGTCTTAGCGCCCGCATGACGATGCCGGTCATGCCAGATGACGAGCCGACCGAATATCTGATCACCCAAGTCATAGCCGACTATCTGGCGGCAAAGCGCGACCTCAACCTCGACGGCCTCCTCTATCCATCCGTACAGCAGCGGGGCGATCACCAGAATGTCGTCCTGTTCAGGCGCGCATCGCGGGTCAGAAACATCGACCTCCCCCCGGGCTCGGAAGTGTCGGCGATGCTGGGATCCTTCGACGAGGATGGACCGTCACCAGATTACTGGGTGTCTGAGAGCGTGCCTCCGCCCGAGCCGCCAAAGCCGGCCCCAGGCGGGCAATTCTGGCCTGCCACTTATCTCGACCCCTTCGCCGATCCGGGCGACGTTCGCGAGCCGGCCCTGGCGGTCGTCATGAATGCGCTCCAGGTTCATCATGTCGAATCCATCAAGTTTCGCACGGACACGTTCGATGTCCGCCGCCACCGGACCGAGAAGCGGCCCTCGAAACTCCGCGGCGCACAGGATTTTTGACGTCTGACCTAAGCACCAGCGCTGCGTCGTTCTAAAGACCGTCGTTCCGGCTGTCGCCGTTCGTTCAACGCGCCCTGAGCGGCCTGACGCAATCCGAATGACCGCTCTTCTCAGGTTACGACGTTCGCGCCGCCAGAAGCGAACGACCGACTGTGTTCGAAAGCGGCCGGGCGACGTCTGTGTGTCGGATCTTGGCGCACACCATCGCCCTATGATCCGGTAAGATCGGAAGGCGATCTAGTGGCAGACGGTAGGTCAAAATTGCCTGCCGAATTGGGCCAAAGCAGCTTTGCCTCGAAACGGCGTTAGAAAGTGGGATGGCCGCAGATGGGAGGCTCATGGAACCATCCCACCACAGCTGCCCAAACTACTAATAAGCAGCTCATTTTAAACGAAAAATCGGAGCCATCAGCTAAATCTGTTCATGCTGGTCTCGGCACTGATGGGCATCGACCGGATGAAAGCGGCTTACGCTTATGCCATCGAGAATGGCTACCGGTTCTACTCCTACGGGGATGCCTCGCTGCTCTTGCCGTAAAGGGCTTTCGGTGGGAGCCTTACGGAGCGCGTCTTCATGGGAGACCGAAGCGGTGACGATGCGGCAGCGACGGGCGTTATCATTCGCTTGGCTGCGTCCGTGAACGGGTAAATTTCAGCGTCAGGAGATCGGATCCGATCAACTGGCCCCCCGATGGTTACGCATCCGCCGCCGCGTCGGCGATCGCCGTGACGGCCCTCATCCGTATCGCCTCGGCCGGCATCATCAGATTGATCATCACTTCGTCGGTGCCGTAGGCGTCGGCGAGCGCACGCAACTGTGCGACGACGGAGGCGGCCGTGCCCGAGATCAGTCTGCCGCGATTGCGCGCGCGCACGGCGACTTCGTCATTGCTCCAGCGATGCTCGCGCGTCGTCTCGATCGATGGCACCCGGTCGAACGGCCGGGCGCTTTCGGCATGCGCCAGCCAGAGGTGAAACGCGTCCGCATAAGCGGCGGCCTCGGCCTCGGTCTCGCCGACCGCCACAAACACCGCGACGATCACCGTCGCCCGCTCGGAAAAAACGGTCGGGCAGAACGCCGCGCGATACGCCGCGCAGGCGCGTGCGCCGCGTGCAGTCGGGTTGATGAAATGCGCGAAGGTGAAGCCGAGCCCCGCCTGTGCCGCAAATTCGGCGGTCCCGCCCGACGCGCCGAGGACGAAGGGCTGCGGCGGTTCGGCAGTTTCGGGCAACGCCTTCATCCCGGCGTAAGCAGAGCCGGGCGGGTGGTGGCCGGTGAGGAATCCCAACAGATCGGCGACCTTCTGTGGATAGGGACGCTGCTCGCGCTTCTCGTCGTTGAGCGCCAGCGTCGTGCGCTGGTCGCCGCCCGGCGCACGGCCGAAGCCGAGATCGATCCGCCCCGGGAACAGCGCCTCGAGCAGCTGGTAATTCTCGGCGATCTTGAGGCTGCTGTAATTGGGCAGCAGCACGCCACCCGAGCCGACACGGATGTGCGCGGTCGCCGAGGCGATGCGCGCCATCAATATCTCGGGGCAGTTGCTCGCCGTGGCGGCGATGCCGTGATGTTCAGAAACCCAGTAGCGCGCAAAGCCGCACGCTTCGGCGTGCTGCGCCAGCCGCACGGTCGATGCAAAGGCATCGGTGGCGGTCAGGCCCTCGTCCACCGGGGAATAATCCAGGATGCTCAGTCTCACGGCTTCGGCCTTTCGGTGCGGGAGACGGGGCTTCGGGGTAAGGCTGCGCGGGCGAAATCAGGGTCTGCCAGCGCCCTGTCCCTGCCCGCGGAAAGGGAGGTCAGCTCTTCCAGACGACCTCGAGCTGGCTGCCGGAAATCCGCCAGGCGCCGTCGATCCGGCGATACTGATCGGCGTAGATTCCCAGCAGGAGCAGTGGATTCGGATCCGGCTTCGGCGCGGTCTCGAAGTCGATCAGGCAACAGCGCCCGGTCGCCTCGTCTCCCGCCAGGGTGACCTCGTGGTTGGTGATCGCGTGCACGAACGGATAATGCTTCCGTCCATCGCGATCATAGAGGCGGTACGCTTCGGCAAGATCGGCCTTGATGGCGGGCAGCCCGGCCATCTCGCCGCCCAAGACCGCGACGACCGCGTCGGGGGTGAACACCCGGTCGAACCCCTCGAAGTTGCCGCTGTCGAGGCAATGCGCGTATCGCATGCGCAATCGCCGGATTTCCTCGATGTCGAGCAGCGCGGCAAGCCGGCTGTCGATCGGTGTGCCGCCATCACGCATCCTGCTTGGCCTCTGCTTCGGCCCAGGTCGGATAGTCGGTATAGCCCACCGCCCCGGACGCGCCGTACCAGGTCGAACGATCCGCGCTTTCGATCGGCCGATCGTGCCGCATCCGCTCGACGAGATCGGGATTGGCGATGAACGGGCGACCGAAGGCGATCAGGTCGAGTTCGCCGGATTGCAGGGCCTGTTCGGCGCTTGTCGCGTCGAAGCCGCCGGCGGCGATCAGCGTGCCGGTATAGGTCGTGCGGAACGCGGCGGCGAAATCCACCGGCATCTTTTCGGCGCCGATCGTCAGCTGGTCGCTGAGATGGACGTAAGCTAGGCCGCGCTTCTCGAACTCGGCTGCAAGCGTCACCCAGGTCTGTGCCTCGTCAGCATAAGGCGCCATGCTGTAGAGCCGGCCGAACGGCGAGATGCGCACACCGAGCCGGTTGCTGCCGACTTCGGCCGCGATCGCATCGAGCGTCTCGAGCATGAAGCGAAGCCGGTTTTCGATCGAGCCGCCATAGCGGTCGGTGCGCTGGTTGAGGGCACCGTTCACGAACTGCTCGAACAGATAGCCGTTGGCACCGTGCAGTTCGACGCCGTCGAAGCCGGCATCGATCGCGCGCCGCGCGGCGCGGACGAAATCCTGGGTGATGCGTGCGACCTCCCCGGTTTCCAGCGCACGCGGCGGGCTGGCGTGGACGCGGGCCGGCTGGCCATTCTCATCGCGGGCGAACGCCCAGACATCGGCCCCTGCCGTCGCGGCGGACGACACCGGCGCCTTGCCGCCCTCCTGCAGGGAGACGTGCGAGACGCGTCCGACATGCCAGAGCTGCGCGAAGATGCGGCCTCCCTTGGCATGGACGGCATCGGTCACGCGGCGCCAACCCTCGGCCTGTGCCTGGGTGTAGAGGCCGGGGTTGAACAGGTAGCCGCAGCCCTCGGTCGAGACGGGCGCACCTTCGCTGATGATCAGGCCGGCGCTCGCGCGCTGGCTGTAGTAGAGCACGGTCATATCGTCGGGAACGGTGTCGGCAGCGCGGGCGCGGGTCATCGGCGCCATAACGATGCGGTTGCCAAGGGTGAGGCCCGCGAGATCGAAGGGCTCGAAGAGTTTGGTCATCAAAACTGTCCTCACAGGGGGCGCGGATCGAAATGCTGTGCCGCATACGCGCAGATCGTGATGTAGCCGTGCCTTTCAGAAAGATAATCGCCTTGAGCGGACGACCACTTCGTCCCATGGTTCCGGAATGGAACCACAGGACCGATTTGCCGGGCTGACCGAGTTCGTCGCGACCGCGCAGTCGGGAAGCTTCACCGCCGCCGCCGCGTCGCTGGGGGTGACGGGCTCCGCCGTCGGCAAGAGCGTGTCACGGCTGGAGGCGCGCATCGGCGCCAAATTGCTGCATCGTACCACGCGGCGACTGACCCTGACGCCGGAGGGACAGGAGTTTCTCGATACCTGCCACCGGATCATGGACGATCTGGCCGGGGCGCAAATCGCCATCACATCCGGGCGCGACACGCCGGTGGGGACGCTGCACCTCAATCTTCCGGCCGCGTTCGGACGGCGTCACATCATGCCGGTGCTGCTGGGGCTGACGGCGCAGCACCGGCATCTCGATCTGTCGGTGATGTTCACGGAACGCACCGCCAACGTGATCGACGAGGGCGTCGATCTTGCCGTGCGGATCGGCGCGCTCGGCAACGATTCCGATCTCACCGCCAAACGCCTCGGCACGCAGCGCCTGCTGATCTGCGCAGCACCCGGCTATATTGCAGCTCACGGTGCGCCGACCAGCGCAGACGAGCTTCTCGAGCGCGATTGCATCATCGGCTGGCGCCGCATTCCCCGGCCGACCTGGCTGTTGAAGGACGCCTCGGGGGCATTCGTGCCGCAAGAGGTGAAGGTGCGACACGAGTTCAGCGACGGCGAAGCGCTGGTTCAGGCGGCGGTTGCCGGACAAGGTCTTTGCCAATTGCCGACCTGGCTGATCGGCGATCACCTGGCCACCGGTGCATTGGTTCCGGTGCTCGACCAATTCGCCGGTGCAGAAATGCCGATCCACGCCGTATGGCCGACGTCGCGCTATCTCCAGCCCCGATTGCGGATCGTGATCGACGCTCTGGCGGAGGCAGCGCAGCAGGCCGGATCGGGGTTCACACCGTGACGCCCGATCGGCCGGCGGCTCTACGAAATCAGATCGACGTCTGCCCGCCATCGATGACGAGTTCGATGCCGGTGAAGTAGGACGCATCGTCGCTGGTGAGGAACATCACGGCCTTACCGACCTCTTCCGGCCGTGCGCTGCGACCGATCGGAATCCGTGCCAGGATCTCCGGACTGTTGACGATATCCTTCGTCATCGGCGTTTCGATCAAGCCGGGATGGACCGAATTCACGCGGATGCCCCGGGTGGCGTAATCGACCGCCGCCGTCTTCGTCAGCAGGCGGATCGCGGCCTTCGAGGCCGAATAGCCGGGATGCGTGTTGGGGAAGGCGACAAGGCCGCACACCGACGAGATGTTGACCACTCGTTGCCCGATGGCTTTATCGCCAAGCCTGAGTGAAATCGGGCAACGACGCGGAAGCGGGCAGATTGTCTAAAATCGATACGCGATCGACCCCCGCGCACCGAACTGGCCATAACCGCCGCCGGCCTCTCCGAAAAGATCGGCGCCAATGCGCAGCGCGTTGCTCAGCTTCCACTCAGCGCCGCCCTCGACGCGGAGCGCGTTCCGGCCGAGCCCCGTGCCGACGATGCCGAACGATGGGGTCGTCCCGACGAGCGCGGCATGCTCGATGCCGGCAACATTGCCCCAGTTGCGCTGATAGGACATGGATAGGCGGGGCAGCAGGCTCGTACCGCCGAGCGCGATGTCGCCGGACAGCTGCACGCCAGCAGTCGCGGTCTCCACGCTCCGGTTCGATCGGGCGACCGCGAGCGCCACCGCCGTGCCGCTCTCGGTGAAGCCGTCGCGATGGACCCGCAGGTACGAGGCCCCGACGAACGGCGCGATCGACGCGCCGCCGAACGTCACGGCATAGGAGACCTTGCCGTCGAGTTGCACGACGTTCGCCTTGTAATGCGCGCTCTCCGCGCCGCCGAGGCTGCCGAGATCGACCGAGCGGCGCGACCGCACATCGTGCCAGCTGTAGCTTGCACCGCCATAGAGCTGCAGCGCATCGCGGCCCCAGCCGACATAGCCGATCGCCAGCTTCGAGCGGATGTCGGCATGGCTGGCCCGCCCGACCAGCCCGAGATCGCCGTCGACATAGCCGCCCGCGACGCCGGCGCGCAGCCCGTCGCGCCCGATGTCGATCCCGGCGATGCCGCCTTGCTGATCGTTGAGCGATTGCGCGACGCCGTCCCCGGCCCGGCCTTCGATCCGGTCGTAGAGCGCCTGCCCCCACACGCCGATCCCGTCGCCGCCGTCCGCCGCATGCTGCAGGGCGACGTGCATCGCCTGCTGGCTTTGCAGCAGCAGCGTCGTCGGCAGGCTGGCATGGATCTCGCCGGACAGCGCCGAGAATGCAGCCCGCGCGCCCGGCGCCGACAGGCCCAGCACGACGTCGTAGATCGGGTTGCCGAGCCCCAGCGGCTGAATGACGCCGGCGACGCTCGCCTGATTGCGATCGGTCGCGATCGACGCGAAGCTCACGTCGTTGCGGGCGAGCAGCAACGTGACGCCGTTGGCGCCGTAGACGAGATCGGGCGTCAGGAAGGCGAGATTGCTCGACACGCCGTCGAACGTGCCCGTCACGCCGCCGGCCGCCGTCAGGATCCGATAGGATGTCAGGTTCGCATAGGTGCCCGACGCGTCGGCGCGCACCGCGACCTTGCCGGCGAGCGCGGCGCTGCCGCTCGCGTTGATCCGGTCGGCCTGCCCCGCGGCATTGGCCTCGACCAGATAGGTCGAGCCCGGCGCGAAGGTGAGATTGCCGGCCACCGTCTGCGTGCCGATCGAATTGCCGGGCGCATAGGTGCCCCCCGCCGCGATGGTGACGGCACCGACCGTGCCGGTGCCGCCAAGCGTGCCGCCACTGGTGACGGTCACCGGCGAGGCCAGGCTGCCATTGACCGACAAGATGCCCCCCGCGACGGTCGTGCCGCCGGAATAGCTTTCATTGCCGGTCAGGACGAGACGGCCTGCCCCGCTCTTGGTAAAACTGCCGCTGCCGGTGATCGTGCCGGCGAAGGCCGTGTCGCTCGCCTGGTTCACCGTCAGCGCGCCGTTGGCGATCGTGATGCTCGCCGCGGCATTGGTTCCCGAGAGCGCAGCGACGGTCTGGGTCAGGCCGGACAGATCGAGCCGGCCGGACCCGGCGAGGATGAGCTGGCTGCTCGCCGCCGCCGGCGCCGACAGCTTGATCGCGCCGCCCTCGATGTCGGTGGTGCCGGTGAAGGTATAGGCGCCCGCGAAGGTGACGGTGCCGGCACCGAGCTTGGTGATCAGGCCCGATCCGCCGACGGCGCCGACCAGCGCATAGTCGTCCGAGCGGTTGAGAAGGAGCGTGCCGTTGTCGGTGAGATTGCCGGCAAAGGTTCCTGCCGTGCCGCCGGTGCCGATCTGCAGCGTGCCGCCGCTTCGCGTCGTGAAATTGCCCCCCTGCGTCCCGGTCAGCATCACCGTGGTGCCGCCGTCGATCGTCGTGCCGCCACTCTGGCCAAGGCTGTTCGCGCCGTCGAGCAGGACTGTTCCCGCGCCCGTCAGCAGCACGTCGCCGGTGCCCGAGATCCGCGTCGTGCCGAAGGTCGAACCAGCGGAGGTCGCGCTGCTGCGCACGACCAACGTGCCGTTGTCGACGATCGACGGCGCGGTCGCACCGGCGAGCCCGGTCGCCCCGTCGGCATCCTCCAGCGTCGCACCGCTGGCGATCGTCACATTGTTCGCGAAGCTGCTGCCGCCGGTGGCGGGCGCGGTCCAATAGCCGCTCGCGACCGTCAGCGCGTTGAACTTGCTGAAGCTCGCGATCGTCTGGCTCGGCGTCGCCGTCGCGATCGTGCCGGCGAGCGTGGCGGTATTGTTACCCCCGCCGCCGTCGATCACGCCGCTGACGATCGATCCGGTACGAAGCGTGACATTGTCGTCGCCATAACTCAATTGAACGGCGGTGCCAGCGCCGCCGGAGATCGTGCCGCTATTGTCCAGACTGGCCGCGAAATAGCTCGTGACCGCCGCCGCTGATGTGCTGACGAGCGTGCCGCTGTTGGTCAGGCTCAGCGACGTGGCATTGTTATTGTAGGAATAACCGAGCTGCACCGCCGTGCCGGCGACGTTGATCGTCCCCTGGTTGAGCACCTGCGCGACGTTGGCCATGCCCTGCGCCGTCGCGCCGCCCGCGGATTGGGTGATCGCGCCGGTATTGACCACCGCCGCAGCCCCGGAAATGCCGATCGCCCCGTCGAGCTGGATCGCGCCGCTGTTGGTGACGAGCATCCCGCCGGCGACGGCCGCCAGGCTGGGGCTGCTGGATTGCCGATCGACGACCGTGATCGTGCCGCTGTTGTTGAAGCTGTCGCCCGTCCCGAGCGAGACGGCGCCTGCCGCATAGCTGCTCGCCGCCCGCACCAGACTGATGGCACCCGCGCTGTTGATGGTGAGTTGCGAGGTCTGGTTGTACGCTCCGGGATAGCCGATCGGCGTCGTGGCCTGGATCGCCGGCGTCGACGTGGTCGATATTGCCGCGTTCAGATTGACCGTGCCCGACCCGGCCAGTTGCAGCGTCTGCGTCCGCGTCGCCGCCGCGGTCAGCGACAAAGTGGCCCCGCTGTTCACTTCGTAGCTCACGTCCTGGAACGAGCCGACCGGCCCCAGCACCGCCGCCGCGTCCGCCGAGACGCGATAGCGCAGCGCGGAGCCGGCGCCCGCCGTCACCGTGCCGGTGATCCCCGCAAAGCTTCCCGGCCCGCTATTGTTGATATCGGTCACGAGCAGCGAACCGGCGCCCAGCGTCAGGTTGCCATTCAGGATGCCGCCCGGCAGCGCGATATATCGCTGGTTGGCGCCGCTGAACACGCCGGTCAGCGTCACCGATCCGTTGATCGTGCCTGCGTTGACCACCGTCGAGTTGAAGACCGATGCGGTGACGGCGTTGCCACTGCCGTTTCCGACGACCCCGCCGGCGGCGTTGATGAGCGAACCATAGGCATCGAGCGCGACCGCCGTGCCCGTCGGCGCGGTCGCGATGATCGTGCCGGTATTGGTCAGGTCGATGCTGGTCGCGACGCCGACCGTCGCGCCCTCGATCCGGCCGCTGTTCGTGGCCGGATTGCCGCTGTTGCCGCTCACCGCCACCGCGATGCCGCCCGTTGATCGCACGAGCCCCCGGTTGACGAAATAATTGTCGAACGCGGAGACAGCCGTGCCCGTCGCGACGATCGTGCCGGTATTGGTGGTCGTCCCGTTGATGGATGTCTGAATGCCGTTGCCGACGACGTCGATAAGCCCGCTGTTTGAAACGGTCGCGACGCCATCCAGCGCGAGCGCGGCGATTCCGTAAGCTCCCCCGCTCGCCCGGATCGATCCGTTGTTGGTGAAGGCGGCAGCCCCGGAATAGATCTGGCTGGTGAATGCCTGTCCGGTGAACGTCAGCGCGGTATTGTTGACGATCGAACCGGCACCCGCGAACGTGTCGGCGACCAGCGCGATGGTGCCCGGGGCCACGAAGCCGTTGGCCAGCGTCACCGTCGTCCCGGCGCCGGCTTGAAGCTGGAGGTTCTGGAAGCCGCTCGGCAATTGCAGCGCGGTGGCGATCACCGTGTCCTGTGTCGTCTTGATGCGGACGCTGTTGGTGCCGCCCCCTCCGTCGATGGTGCCGCCGATCCCGGTCACCAACGCGGGCGTGCCGGTGTAACGTGCGACGAGGACATCGTTGCCCGCGCCGAACATCACGTTGCCGCTGATCGTGCCGGCCGTGGAGTCGACGACCGACGAGGTGCCGCTCGCACCGGACGCCACGATGACGTCACCGACGATCGAGCCGGCATTGGTGAGTGTGAGTTGGCTCGTCACGGACAGGGCTGTGCCGCTGGCTGCCAGGATCCGGCCGCCCGCCTGATTGGTGATCGACAGCGTGTCGCCGCTGATCGCGGTGCCGCTGCCGCTATTGCTGATCGTGCCGCCGTTCGTGATCAGCATGTTCTGCGAGATGGGGATGCGCACCGTGGCCGTCGACGCACCGGACGTGATCGTACCGGTGTTGGTCCACGTGCCGTAGCTTGCATAGGAGTTGTAGGTCGTGCCGACATCGACCGCGCTGTTGGCTCCGCCATCGATGACGCCGGCATTGTTGATTACACCGACCGGCCCCACGATCGCACCGATCGTGCCACCGGCGCGATTGGTAATGGACGCGAACGCGCCGAACCGCGGATTGTCCACGCGAAGCGCGACGCCGCTCGTGCCCGTGAGCGACCCGCTATTGACGATCGTGGCAACCGCTTCGCCGCTGCTGTTGCCGCTGCTCTGCATCAGCACCACGGCATTGGTGCCGCCGACGCTGGCGCCCGCCGCGACCGTCAGCGCGAGATTGGCCGTGCCGAACGACGATCCGCCCGGGACGCCATTGTACAGGGCGATTCCGCTCGTGCCGTTGCCGGCGACCTGCCCGGAGACGATGACCGACTCATAGTTGGTGTAGGCGACCGGCGCGTTGATCGTCAGCGCGGACGTCGTTGATGCGCCGACCAAGGCCCCCGCGGCGACGTTGACGGTGCTGTTGATCGTCGTGACCGCCAGCCCGTTTGTCGTCACGCCCGAGCAGGTGGTCACGCCGCCGGCAACTGTGGGATTGGGCGCACACTGCGCGAAGGCTGGCGCGGCCAGAACGATCGAAAGCGGAAAGATGCTGGCTCCGGCGAGCGCGCGGATGCGCTGCCGCTTACAAAGCCCGTTAATCGTCATTGTGCCCCCACACGCGCTGAATAGCCGATGAACGGATATACGGGGTGTCTCTTCGTTGTCTACGCTCCGTCTGGCTGCCTTGCAGATGATCAGCAAAGGCGAGATCTGGCATGGGAGGCTGCTGCTGCCGACATCGAGCGACGACTTCGGTCGGATACTATTTGTCAAATGCGCAGCATTGGTCGCGCCACGGATGGCTAAGGCGCCATCTAGTCGCTTCATGTCGACACTCCGTCAGGAAGCCGCCATGAAAGTATAGTCGAGGCTTGATGAAGCGATTTACCGCCTTCGATCCGGCGTCGAATTGCTTCGGCGCCACCTCCGAAGGTTCCCAGTCTTAACTATGTGCTAGGAAAAGCCGTCTCCGGCGAGGTGCCCGTGCTCGATCGAGAGCAACAGACGCTTGCTCGCTTATCGCGGAACGTCTTGGATCGGTCACTGCCAGTCGGCGCCCGACCAGCTGTAAGGCGGCCTGCCCTTTACGATTCTGATGCCAAGCTCATTTTCCGGGCCCGGCAAGCCGGCGATAATGCGGAACAGATTTGCCCACGCCGACGGTTTTCCGCACCTCGGCGCGGGCGACAAGGAAAAGCCTCGGCCAATCGAAGGCTGCTTGCATGCCGCAACGCGCCTGCAATTGCGGCCCGGCCGGGCAGACGTCGGCCTTAACGCCGTCGATGCTTTCCGCCGTAGCGATGGCCGATATAGTCGCTGAGGCCGGTCATGATCGTCGCCGCCTCGCTGGCTTCCCGATCGCAGCATGGCAGGGGGTCGTGGCTCGGATCGGCGGCGCGCGCCTTCACCTTGACGCACAATTCCTCGATATCCGCACGCGAGAGGATGTTACGCTCCCGCAGCAGGCAGAGCAGGCTCTGCAGGATCACGATGCTCTTGTCGGTGGTGCCGACAGCGTTGTCCGTCAGGCTTGCGATGCCCGCTTCGGCGGGGCTGCTCTCAAAGTGGACGATGGACATGGACCTCTCCTTCCGGGGGGAAGGATATGCCTCTCCGCGTCCGCTGCAAGCGGAGTCTTTGATATGTCATGCGGGCGTCGCGGCGGCGCCTGCCCTGCTATTTCAGGCCGCCGCCGAGCGTTCGATAGAGCGTGATGAGGTTGCTCGCCTCGGCCAGCCGGGTCGAGACCAGGGTCTGCTGCGCGGCATATGAGGTGCGCTGCGTGTCGAGCGTGGTCAGAAACGAGTCGACCCCCGCGCGATAGCGCGCCGTGGCGAGCTTGGCCGCGATCTCCGCTGCCGCCGCCTTGCGCTGCTGCGCGTCGATCTGCTCATGGATCGTCCCGCGCGTCGCGAGCGCATCGGCCACCTCGCGAAACGCAGTCTGGAGCGTCTTCTCGTAGGTCGCCACCGCCACGTCGCGGCTGGCCTTGGCGTAAGCCAGATTGCCCAGGTTACGCCCGTAATCGAAGATCGGCAGAACGGCCGAGGGTGCGACCGTCCACGCCTTCGTCCCGCTGTCGAACAGGCTCGACAGTTGCGGCGCGATCGTGCCGATCGAGGCGGTGAGCGAGATGGTGGGGAAGAAGGCCGCGCGCGCCGCGCCGATATTTGCGTTCTGGGCCTTCAGCTGATCCTCGGCCTGCAGCACGTCCGGCCGCTGCTGCAGCAAGGTCGAAGAGATACCGGCGGGCAGATCCGAGATCGTGAACGCGCCCAGCGTGGCGGGCAGCAGCTCGGTCGGCACGGTGGTGCCGACCAGCAGGTTCAGCGCATTCTGATCCTGCGCGATCTGCGAGCGGAGCACGGCGGTATCGTTGCGCGCATTTTCGTAATTGGTTTCGGCCTGCCGCGATTCCAGCTCGGAGCTGGTGCCGATGCGGAACTGCGCACGGGTCAGCTCGAGCGTGTCGGCATAGGTCTTCAGCGTCTGCTCGGAGATCTTGAGCTGATCCTGATCGGCCGCCATCGTCGCATAAGCGGTGGCGATCTCGCCGATCAGCATGATCCGCGTGGCGCGCGACCCCTCTTCGGTCGCGAGATACTGGTCGAGCGCGGCCTTCGTCAGGTTGCGCACCCGGCCCCACAGATCGAGCTCGAACGCGCTGACACCCAGCCCGACCTGATAGATCTTGATCGTGTCGGACGTGGTCGTCGCACTGCCCGTGGTCGTGCCGGTGGTGACGCCGGTGCCCGTGCCGGTCGTGGTGCCCGCGCCCGCGCCGGTCGTGCCGGTGCCGGTCACGCCGGAGATGCCGTAGGGGCTGTTGGTGAAGGTGGCCGAGGCCTGCCCGCTCACCGACGGCAGAAGGTCCGCGCGCTGGACATGATATTGGGCGCGCGCCTGCAGCACGTTGCCGGCGGCGACGCGCAGATCGCGGTTGTTGGCCAGCCCCAGCGCGATCACCTGGCGGAGGCGATCGTCGGTGAAGAAATCTTGCCAGCCGATGTGGGTCGGGTCGGGCGCGGCCGCATCGGCGACCGGATAGGTGCCGCCGCTCGGCAGGGTCGCCGGCGCGGCATTGGCCGATCGAACATGCTTGGGCGCGAAATCGCAGCCCGCCAGCAGGAGCGGCGCGAGCGCGGCAAGCGCGAGGCGGGTCGGCCGCGCGCTCATGCGCCCTGCTCCGCCATCTGGCCGTCCGGCGTCGCAGCCCGCTTCTTGTCGTGGCCGAACAGGCGGCCGACCACCACGAAGAACATCGGCACGAAGAAGATCGCGAACATCGTCGCCGAGAGCATGCCGCCGACCACCGCGCGACCGATCGCATTCTGGCCGCCCGCGCCCGCCCCGGTGGCGATCGCGAGCGGAAAGACGCCGAACACGAAGGCGAGGCTGGTCATCAGGATCGGGCGCAGGCGCAGCTTGGCCGCCTGGATCGCCGCATCGAAGGTCGTCATGCCGTCCTCCTGCATCCGCTCCTCGGCGAACTCGACGATCAGGATGGCATTCTTGGCCGAGACGCCGATGGTCGTGATGAGGCCCACCTGCAGGTAGATGTCGTTGTTGAGCCCGGTGATCCACGCCGCGAACAAGGCGCCGACGACACCCAGCGGCACGACGAGCATGACCGCGATCGGCACCGACCAGCTCTCGTAGAGCGCCGCGAGACACAGGAACACGATGACCAGCGACAGCGCGTAGAGCGACGGCGCCTGACCGCCCGACAACTGCTCTTCGTACGACAGGCCGGTCCAGCTCAGGCTGGTCCCCGCCGGCAGCTTGGCCTGCATCTCCTCCATCGCCCGGAGCGCCGTGCCCGAGCTCTGGCCGGGCGCAGGCGTGCCGAGAATCTCCATCGCGGGCTGGCCGTTATAGCGGGTCAGCGCGACCGGCGCGTTCGACCAGCTCAGGCTCGAAAAGGCCGAATACGGCGCCATCTTTCCGTTCGTGCCGCGCACGTAGAAGTCGGCGAGGTCTTCGGGCTTCATGCGATAGGGTTCGTCGGCCTGGACGTAGACGCGCTTCACGCGGCCGCGATCGATGAAGTCGTTGATGTAGCTGCCGCCCCACGCGGTCGAGATCGTGCTGTGCACGTCGGCGATCGACAGGCCGAGCGCGGAGGCCTTGTCCTGGTCGACATCGATCTTCAGCTGCGGCGCATCGTCGAGATCGTTGGGCCGCACGCCCGCGACGCGCGGATCGGACGCGGCCATGCCGAGCAACTGATTGCGCGCGGCGCGCAGCTTCTGGTGGCCGATCCCGGTCTCGTCGACGAGCTGCATGTCGAAGCCGGTCGCGTTGCCCAGTTCCTGGACGGCCGGCGGGATCAGCGCGAAGATCATGCCGTCATGCCACTGGCTGAACACGCCCATCGCGCGGCCGACGATCGCCTGCGCGCGGTTCTTGGCGCCGGGGCGCTCCTCCCACCGCTTGAGCGGGATGAAGATGATGCCGGCATTCTGGCCCTGGCCGGAAAAGGAGAAGCCGCTGATCGTGTAGACGCCCTGGATGTTGCCGGCTTCGGTCTTCAGGAAATGGTCGCGGGCCGTGGCCAGCGCCGCATCGGTGCGCGCCTTGGTGGCGCCCGCGGGCAGCTGGGCGAGCGCGATCGCGACGCCCTGATCCTCGTCGGGCAGGAAGCCGGTCGGCAAGCGCGTGAACAGGAAGACCATGCCGGCGACGATCAGCGCATAAGCGAGCAGCGAGCGCCCCCAGCGCGAGGCGGTCGAGCGCACGCCGCGCTCATACTTCTCCTGGCCGCGGTCGAAATAATAATTGAAGCCGTTGAAGAAGCGCGCGAGCAGCCCGTTGCCCTCGTGCTTCGTCGGGTCGTGCGGCTTCAGGATGGTCGCGCACAGCGCGGGCGTCAGGATCAGCGCGACCATCACCGACAGCGCCATCGCGGAGACGATGGTGATCGAGAATTGTCGATAGATGACGCCGGTCGATCCGCCGAAGAAGGCCATCGGCAGGAACACCGCCGACAGGACGAGCGCGATACCGACGAGCGCGCCGGTAATCTCGTCCATCGATTTTCGCGCCGCCTCGCGCGGCGAGAGATGTTCGGTGACGATCAGTCGCTCGACATTCTCGACGACGACGATGGCGTCGTCGACGAGCAGGCCGATCGCCAGCACCATGCCGAACAAGGTCAGCACGTTGATCGAATAGCCGGCGATCTTGAGCACCGCGAAGGTGCCGAGCAGCACCACCGGCACCGCGATCGTCGGGATCAGGGTCGCCCGCCAGTTCTGCAGGAACAGGAACATGACGAGGAAGACCAGCACGACCGCCTCGAGCAGCGTCTCCACGACCTGACGGATCGACAGCCGCACGAACGGCGTCGTGTCGTACGGGTAGATTACGTGGACGTCGGGCGGAAACTGCTTGGCGATCTCGTTGACGCGCGCCTTCACGAGCGCGACGGTATCGAGCGCGTTGGCGCCGGCGGCGGGCTTGATCGCGATGCCGGAGGCCGGCAGGCCGTTCCACTTGCCCTCGAAGCCGAACGTCTCCGCGCCGATATGGACGCGCGCCACGTCGCGGATGCGCACCACCGATCCGTCGGCATTGGACTTGAGCCGGATCGCGCCGAACTCGTCGGCGGTCTGCAGTCGCGACGCGACGGTCACGGTCGCGTTCAGCATCTGCGTGGCCGGCGCCGGCGCCTGGCCCAACTGCCCGGCGGAGACCTGGGCGTTCTGCGCGGTCACCGCCGATGACACGTCGGTCATCGTCAGGCCGTAGGTCTGCAGCTTCAGGGGATCGACCCAGATGCGCATCGCATATTGGCTGCCGAAGACCTGGGTATCGCCCACGCCGTTGATGCGGCTGACCGGATCCTGGATCTTCGAGACGACGAAGTCGCTCAGGTCGTCACTGTCGTGCAGCTTCGGATTGTCGGAATAGAGGCCGACGAAGATCAGGAAGTTCTGCGTCGCCTTGACGACGCGGATGCCCTGCTGCTGCACCTCCTGCGGCAGGAGCGGGGTCGCCGCCTGCAGCTTGTTCTGCACCTGCACCTGGGCGATGTCGGCATTCGTGCCCTGCTCAAACGTCAGCGTGATCGTGACCGTTCCGGCCGAGCTGGAATTCGACGAGAAGTAGCGAAGGTTATCGATGCCCTTCAGCTGCTGCTCGATGATCTGGGTCGTCGTGTTTTCAAGCGTCTGCGCGTCGGCGCCCGGATAGGTCGCGTTGATCGCGATCGTCGGCGGCGCGATCGCCGGATATTGCGAGATCGGCAGCTGCGTGATCGCGATCGTGCCGAGCAGCATCAGCACGATGGCGATGACGAAGGCGAAGATCGGCCGATTGATGAAGAAGCGCGACATGGTCGATCCGTTCGCTTACTTGGCCGCTGCCGGCTGGCCGGCGGCGGGCGCATCGGCCGGCTTGCCCGTATAGGGCGCGGGCGTCACGGGCGCGCCGGGGCGCAGCATCATGCCGCCCTCCACGATCACCTTGTCGCCGGCCTTCACGCCGTCGCTGACGATCCAGTCGTCACCGGACGTCCGGCTCGTCGTGAGCTGGCGAAGCTCGACCTTGTTGCCGGCGCCGATCACCATGACGGTGGGATTGCCCTTTTCGTCGCGGGAGACCGCACGCTGCGGCACGAGCAGTGCCTGTGCCTGCGTGCCCTCGACCAGCTCGGCGCGCGCATACATGCCCGGCAGCAGCAGCCGCTGCGGGTTGGGGAAGGTCGCACGAATGGTCTGCGATCCGGTCGTCGCGTCGACGGTCACGTCGGCGAACTGGAGCGTGCCGGCAAACGGGTAGGTGCTGCCGTCTTCCAGCTTCAGCTGGACGCGCGCGCCGCTCTTGCCGTTACGCGCGACGTTGCCGGCGAGGATCTTCTGGCGGAGCGCCAGCACCGCGGCGCTCGCCTGGTTGACGTCGACATAGACGGTGTCGATCCGCTGGATCGTCGTCAGCGCGTCGGCCTGTCCGGTGGTGACGAGCGCGCCCGGCGTATAGGTCGACCGGCCGATCCGCCCGGAAATCGGCGCCTTGATCTTGGTGCGTTCGAGATCGATCGTCGCGGTGCGGAGCGCCGCCGTCTGCGCCGCGACGTCGGCCTCGGCCTGGCCGGCGCTGGTCTGCGCATTCTCGTAATCCTGCTTCGAGATCGCGTTGATCGCAACCAGCTGGCCGTAGCGTTGCGCCAGGTTCCGGCTGGAGTTGATCGCCGCCCGCGCCCTGACGAGTGCCGCGCGCGCATTGGCGACGGCCGCCTCATAGGGCGCCGGATCGATCTGATAGAGCGCCTGCCCCTGCCGGACCTCGTCGCCTTCGCGGAACAGACGGCGCAGGATGAGGCCATTGACCTGCGGACGCACGTCCGACGTCTCGAATGCGGCGACGCGGCCGGGCAATTCGGTGGTCAGCGACACCGTCGCCTCCTTGACCGTCACATAGCCCGCCTGCGGCGGCGGAGGCGGCGGTGGCGCCTTCTTCGCACAGGCGCCGAGCGCGAAAACGAGCGAAAGTAGGACGAGACGAGACTGCATCTGGGATTTCCGGTTGAATCGCGGCAGAAGGTGTGAATAGTCGTTCACAGTTCATATCGCCAGTGGAATTGTTGCAGTGCGGTCATTCGGCTCGATCGTCGCGAGCGACCAGGAAGACGCCGGGGCGTCCGCGCCCGACCTGATCTGCGGGCTTTCGTCGCGCGCGATCGAGCGCCGCCGTCGCGTGACGGACGCCGCGCGCACCCTGTTTTGCGAACATGGCTTTCACAACACCGCCATCGCCCAGATCGCGGAGGTGTCCGGCATCAAGGTCGGGCAAATTTACCGCGATTTCGATGGCAAGGACGCGATCGTCGCCGAAATCGTGCGTGGCAATCTCGCGAACCTTCCCGGTCAGGATGCGCTCGCGCTGGCCATCGCCGCCGCCGATCCGGGCGCCATCCGGGCATGGATCGCCGGCTTCGTCGGGCACGAACTCAATCCGCAGGATCGCTACCTGCTCCCCGAAATCATCGTCGAGGCGGGTCGCAACAATCGGGTCGCAGCTTTGGTCGGCAGCGTCGGTCGCTGCATCCGCGAAGGGCTCGATACCGCGTTGATGGCGCTGGCGCCCGGCGACGCGAAGGCCGATCAGCGCCGCGCCGTCGCCGAACTGATCCTCACGCTCATGATCGGCCTGCCGCTGCATCTGCTGGCCGTCGGCGGGCTCGACACTGCCGAGACCGGGCAGCGTTTTTCAGAGATGGTGATGCGCGAACTGGATCACCTCGCGGCCTAGTCTCGCCAAGGCCTCGTTGGGGCCTGAGCGGCGGCGCAATTCAGGCCGCCGCCTGCGACTCGCAGTGCGACATCCGGGCCGCCTGCGGATCTTCGCCCGCCGACGCGATCCGGTTACGTCCGCGCGCCTTCGCCGCATAAAGCGCCATATCCGCGTTCGCCAGCAACGCCGCGAGGCTCGGCCGCCGGCCGTCCTGCTCGGCCACGCCGATGCTGACGGTGGTGCGCACGGGCATGCCGTGCCCGGTCAGCGTCACCGTCGCGGCGAACCGCTCGGCAATGGCCTGCGCGATCCTTCGTGCCTGCCCGCCGTCGCAGCCCGGCAGCAGCGCCGCGAACTCCTCGCCCCCGATGCGCGCCAGGATGGTATCGGAACCCACGATGCCGTGCGCGGCCGTCGCGAACGACTTGAGCACCTCGTCGCCGATCGCGTGGCCGTGGCGATCGTTGATCGCCTTGAAATGATCCAGGTCGAAGGCCAGCAGCGACAAAGGCCGGTCGGTGCGATCGACCAGGCGCGCGCCCTGTTCGAAAAACCATTCGCGATTGCCGAGCCCGGTCAGATAATCGGTGCGCGACCGCGTCAGGAGCCGGTTGTGCGCTTCCTCGCGGATCATCGCGAGCAGCGCCATCGGCAGCACGACCGAGTACAGGACACCGCCATACATCGTCACCGCCGCCGCGATCTTCAGCGCGGGTAGCCCGTAGACCTCGAACAGGATCGGCAGGATCAGCGCCCTGGCCGCATAAAGCAATGCGTGGCAGCCGCTCACCACCACGACGACGTGACGCGATCGCATGTCGCGCAGCTGCCTGGCCAGGCCAACCTCGATCGCCGTGGCGCCGCACGCGACGGCGATCGGGAATGCAGAGGCATAATCCCAGATCGCATTCTGCGCGCGCACGCCGCCGAACGCCCAAAGCGCCGCCATCGCGGCGACGGTCGCGATGGACGGGCGACGATAATGACGGCCGCTCAACGAGGCGACCGCGTCCAGAATGAGCAGATAGCCCGACAGGATGATCAGGTTGCTGCACGGCCGATTGAACGCACCGAGCACAAGGTCATGACTGGTCGCGAGCAGGCAGCCGACGGCAATACAGATGTAGGCCGCCGCTAAACCGCCCAATGTCTGGCGGCGCTCGGGGTGCCCATGAAGCTCCCACAGCGTCAGCCCTGCGCTGACGAGCAGCGTGCCCACGGCGAGCAGATAGAGCGTGGGGAGATCGATGTGCATTCGGGCTGTCGTTCGCGTGCGGAGCTAGCCCGAAATGTTTTAATCAAAGGTTAACGCGCGGGCCAGCCGACCGTCGTCGACCCGGCGGCGGGCGGCGCAACGGCCGGCGCTTGATCCGTGGTCCGGGGTCTAGCCGATCATCGCGCGGATCTTCTTCGACAGGACGTCGATGACGAACGGCTTGGTGATCATGTCCATGCCCTCGGCCAGAAAATCGGCGCGTACCGCCGCGCGCTCGGCATAGCCGGTGATGAAGAGCACCTTGAGCCCGGGGCGGAGATCGCGCGCGACCTCGGCCAGCTGGCGCCCGTTCATGCCGGGCAGGCCGACATCGGTGACGAGCAGGTCGATCCGCGGCATCGCCCGCAATTGCGGAATCGCTGCGTCCGCGTCGCCGGCCTCCTCGACGCCGTAGCCCAGCTCGGCCAGCACGTCGCGCACCAGCATGCGGACCGCCGGATCGTCCTCGACCAGCAGCACCTGTTCACCGGGCGTGGCCGGAATGCTCGTCCGCTCGCGCGGCGCGGCGGCATCGGGCGCGCGCATGATGCGGGGAAGGTACAGCTTGACCGTGGTGCCCCGGCCGACCTCCGAATAGATCTGGACGTGGCCGCCGGACTGCTTGGTGAAGCCGTAGATCATCGACAGGCCGAGCCCGGTCCCGGCGCCGATCGGCTTGGTCGTGAAGAACGGGTCGAACGCCTTGTCGATCACGCCGGGCGTCATGCCGGTGCCCGTGTCGGAGACGCCGATCACGACATAGTCGCCCGGTGCTAGGTCGCGCACCGTCGCCGTGAAGCTCGCGTCCAACCGCGTGTTCGCCGTCTCGATCGTCAGGCGGCCGCCGTCCGGCATCGCGTCGCGCGCGTTGATCGCCAGGTTCAGAAGCGCGCTCTCCAGCTGGTTCTGGTCGGTCCGCGCCGCCCATGTGTCGGCATGCAGATGCACCTCAAGCTCGACATGATCGCCCAGCGTCCGGGCGAGCAGTTCCTCCATGCCGACCACCAGCAGGTTGACGTCGACCGGCCCGACGTCGAGCGACTGCCGGCGCGAAAAGGCGAGCAGCCGCTGGGTCAGCCCGGCGGCGCGCAGGGCCGAGGTCGATGCCGCATCGATGTAGCGATCGACGCGATCGTGACGCCCCTCCGCGACATGGCGCTTGAGCAGTTCGAGCGAACCGATCACGCCGGTGAGCATATTGTTGAAGTCGTGCGCGATGCCGCCGGTGAGCTGGCCGACCGCCTCCATCTTCTGCGCCTGGCGAAGCTGTTCCTCCGCAAGCGCCAATGCGGCGGCGCGGGCATTGTCCTCGGTCGCGTCGCGGCCGACCGCGACGATGAAGCCCTCGCCGGGGCCGGCCGTCCACACGATATTGCGGTAGCTGCCGTCGCGATGGCGGTAGCGATTCTCGAACCGCGCAAAGCTCGTCCCACGCGAGACGCCATGCGCACCCGCGACGGTGTGATCCAGGTCGTCGGGGTGGATCAGGTCGAACAGGCTCCGTCCGACCAGTTCCGTTTCGTGCCAGCCGAGAATGCGGGCCCACGCCGGGTTGGTCGCGATGATGCCGCCGTCGAACGCGGCCACCAGCATGAGGTCGGTCGAGAGCTGCCACAGGCGGTTCCGATCCTCGGTCCGCCGGGCGACCTCCTCCTCCAGCGACGCGTTGATCGCGGCGAGTTCGCGCACATGATCCTGGCGCGCCCGTTCGAGCCGCGCGCGTTCGGTCGCCACGCGCACCCGCTCGGCGACTTCGCGAATGAAGACCAGTTCGGGCGTGGTCCACGCGCGCGGCGCGCGCTGGCTGACGAACTGGAGCGCGACGAACCGCCCCTGCTCGAACAGCGGCATGTTCACGAAGGATCGCGCCGAGCGTTCGATCAGCGCCGCGGCGTAGGACGCGGTGCGTCCATCCGTCTCGGCATCGTCCACGATCACCGTCGCGCCGTGCTTGAGGTCTTCGATATAGGAACCGAAATCGCGGAACCGCACCATGCCGACGAGGCTGTCGGTTCCCGGCATGGTCCAGTCGCGCGCCACGGTCAGCGTCTCGCGCTCGGCGTCGACCTCGCCATAGCCGACCAGATCGACGTGCAGCGTGGTGCCGAGGAGTTTGGCCGCCTCGAACGCGATATCCTGCGGATCCAGCAGATCGCGCGTCAGATCGGTGAGGCGAAGCAAAGCGGACTGGAAGCGATCGCGATCCTCGAGCGCGACGCGCGCCGTCACCTCGTCCGTGATGTCGCGCGCCGAGCCGGTGAAGCGGCGGAAGACGCCGTCCGCGTCACGCTCGATCCGCCCCTTGCGCGCGATCCACCGCGTCTCGCCCGTATCCACGCGGCGGATCCGGTATTCGACGTCAAGCGGGGCACGCCCGGCCGCGCGCGACGCAAGATCCGAAACCTTGGCGCGATCCGGTGCGAGCACGAGATTCTCGAACACCGCCGCCGGCATCTCGTCGGCTGCGGGAACGCCGTACAAAGCGCAGAATGACGGGGTCGGCCGGATGACGCCGTCGGGCGTCACCGCGAACAGGCCGATGCCGCCGGCCTCCTGCGCCCGGTGCAGCAATTCCTCGGCCTCCGCCCGCTTGCGGTCGCCCAGCACCTTGGCGGTGGTCTCGTTGGTGAGGATGAACAGCCCGGCGACCGCGCCGTCGGATGCGAGGATGCGCGAGTAGGAAAAGGTCCACCAGGTTTCGGCCGCGCCGCGATCGGTCGCGAGCGTCCACGGAAGGTCGATGAAGCGCGTGCTGCGGCCGGCGAAGGCGTCGTCGATGATCGGCTTGGCCTGATCCCACGCATCCGCCCACACCTCGACGAACGGCGCGCCCATCGCCCACGACAGGCGCGGCCCCAGCAGCGGAAAATAGGTCTCGTTGAAGAAGAAGGTCAGGTCGTGCTCGCCCCACGCCAGGATCATCGATTCGGGCGAGTTGAGGATCGTGCTGAGCGATATCTTGAGCGTCTCGGGCCAGCCCTCTGGTGCGCCCAGCGGGTGCCCGGTCCAGTTCCGCGCGCGGATCAGGCGCGTCGCCTCGCCGCCGCCGGCGAGGAATCGCAGGGCAGGCGGCAGGTGATCGGGCTCGGAAACCAGAAGACGCCCTCTCTAGCGGATGCCGGAAGAGAGTTGGATAGTCGACGCCGGCGCAAAAGCCCACGCCGGAAATCCCCCGTTTACAAGCTGCTGCATCCCGTCACCCCCCGATCGCACCAATCTGCCCTGCCGATGGGATCGATCACGGGGCGACTGCCGTTCGGTAACCTATGCTAAGGTTCCAACCCATCCCGCCGTCACGCCGCTGGCTCCTGCTGCCCGGTGCGGCGACCCTCATCGCCGCCGCCCCGCTGCCTTCGCCGCCGACGGCGGAGCTGTCGCTCTGGGCCTCGACCACCCGCGATCTCCATTCGGCCTATCGGCTGGCTCAGGCGCAGCTGGCCGAACCGATCCGCTCGCAGGGTGCGCTGCTGACGCTGCTGGTGACGATCGTGGTCGCGGTGCTGATCGTCTGGCCGCTGCGCCTCTGGCTGCTCGGCCTGCTCAGGCGGCTGGTGCATCGCTTCGATCAGCGCGGTCACTGTCACGCGCCGGCCAAGGCGGTGCTCACGATCGTGGTGACGGCGGTGCTGATCGGCCTTGCCGTCCATCTCGTCCGCAGCGCGCTCGATCTCGCGCTTTACCTGCTGCCGGCCACGCGCGAGCTGGCCGACACGATCGCCGCCGGGCTCGTGATGGCCGGGATCGGGCTTGGCATCGGTCGCGCGCTCCGATCGCCCGACGAGCCGGCGAAGCGCCCGCTGCCGGCGCCCGACGGGCTCGATTACGCGCTCGGTTTCTATCCCCTGCTGGGCGGCGTCGCGCTGGGCCTCGCCGGTTTCGTCGAGCGCACGTCGGTTATCCTGCACGCATCGGCGGCGTCGTGGCTGATTGCGCAGGGGCTGCTTATCATCTTCGAGGCGATCCTCATCGCCGGCTTCCTCGTCGCAGTCGGGCGCAGTCGCGACAGCGCCGGCGACGGGGCCGGCGACGGGGCCGCGCCGCCGCGCCAGGCCGGGCTGACCCTGACCGCTCTGGCGTGGAGCGCGATCCTGATCGGGCTGATCGGCTTCGTCCTCGGCTACACGCATTTCGCCGTGCTGCTGTTCCAGGAGCTGATCTGGACGGCGTTGGTGGTGGTCGTCGCGATCCTGTGCATTCGGCTGGCGACCGGCCTGATCGGCTGGCTGCTCGGCACCGACCATGCCGCCGGTCATTTCGCGGCGCACATCGTCGGCCTGCGGGCCGAGCGGATCGCCCAGGCCAACATCCTCGCCACCGGCGCCGCGACCTTGCTGATCTGGCTGCTCGCGATCGGGCTGATCGTGGCGCCGCTGGGCGGCGAAGGCGTGTCGCTGGTCGATCAGGTGCAGCCGGGGCTGCTGCTGGGCGAGCTGCGCACGCTGCACTTCGCGCCCAAGGCGGTCGCCACCGCGATCGCGGTGCTGGTGGTGGGCATCACGCTCACCCGGATCGTGCGGCGCTGGCTCGAACAGCGCTTCCTGCCCGCGACCGCGCTCGACATCGGCGTGCGCAGCTCGATCGTCACCGGGCTGAGCTATGCCGGCATCGTGCTGGCATTGCTGGCGGCGACCAACGCGCTCGGCATCAATCTCGACAAGATCACGCTGATCGCCAGCGCGCTTTCGGTCGGCATCGGCTTCGGCCTGCAGTCGATCATCCAGAATTTCGTCTCGGGCGTCATCCTGCTGATCGAGCGGCCGATCAAGATCGGCGACTGGGTGCTGGCATCGGGCGCCGAGGGCAGCGTGCGGCGGATCAACGTGCGCGCCACCGAACTTGCGGCGGCGGACGGCAGCGTCACGATCGTGCCGAACTCGTTGTTCATCTCGGCCAACGTCCAGAACCGTTCGGGTGCCGGCGTCGGCGACCGGGTCGAGTTGACGATCAAGGTGGTGGGAAGCGCATCCCCCGGCGCGGCGCGCGACGCCATCCTCGGCATGCTTCACGATCAGCCCGGCATCCGGGAGCATCCGGCACCGCGCCTGCTGCTGACCGACGCGTCCGACGCGGGTTTCGGCTTCACCCTCCACGCTTATGCCGAGCCCCGGCATCCGATCGCCGAGATCCGGAGCGACCTGATCCACGCGCTGGTCGACGGCTTCGCGGGCCACGCGATGAAGGTTGCCATCTCCTGACCCCAAGCCCGATAGTAAATCGTAATTGGCTATTCAGTATAAACCAGAGTTATCGATGAATTTTGCGTAGTTATATTAACGCTCTATTAATTTGACAGCAGGACTAACAGTCTGGCAACCACACCCTTGTCGAAGAGACGGGAAGCAGACGCGCTTCTCTTTCTGAGCAAAGGGGTATGTATGCGTAAGTTTAATGCCGCCGTTCTGGCACTTCTAGCCGCGCCCGTAGCCGCTCAGGCTTCGACCACCGTGTATGACGGCCCACGGGCCGCCAATATCGACGGCGCATCGACGCAGAACTTCAATTTCGACGTCACCGATGACGGCCTGATCGACAGCCTGTCGATCTTCATCCAGACCGGCGGCCCCTATGCCGACGATCTCACTTTGTCGCTGTCGCATCTGGGGACGACCGTCACCTTCTTCGCAGGGAAAGGCGACACGTCGGGCAGCAGTATCAACGCGACCTTCTCCGACGACGCGACTGTCGCGGCGCCCACCACGGGATCGGTGAGCGGCATCGTCCTGCCGGGCTCGCCTCTGTCGGCGTTCAAGGGCCTCGCCGTCGCGGGCACCTATACACTGTCGACCGTCGACCACGTCGTCCCGGGCGACGGCACGTCGCTGGTCAAGTCGGCGGTCACGATCACCACCGCCGCGGTGCCCGAGCCCGCCTCGTGGGCGCTGATGCTCGTCGGCTTCGGTGCCGCCGGCACGGCGATGCGCAGCCGCAGGAAGCTCGCCGTCAGCTTCGCCTGATACGATCCCGATACCGACGCGCCGTCGGCCTGCGGGCCGGCGGCGTTCCTTTCTTTATTGCGACGGCACCAGCGCCGCGAAGCGCGCCAGCGGCAAAGCCGGCCCCGGATCGACCTTGCGACCGGCCGGGACGGTCACGCCGCTATGCGGCAGCACCGCGTGAATGCTCGGATAGGCCGCGACCAGCGCGCGCAGCACCTCCTCGCCGGCGCGCAACTGCGCCTCGGTATAGCGCTCCCACCCTGCCGGGGGACCGCCTGCGGCCGGCGCGATCAGGACGACCCGATCGTCGGGCAGAATCTGGCCGGTCATGGTGCGCCATTTGCCCGGCCCGCCGGAGAGCGGGCCGTAATTGGCAAAGCTGATGCCGATGGTCGAGCCGTTGAGGTTGCTGTGGCCGTTCCAGGCACTGGCGCCGGCATGATTGGCGGCGATGTCGAACGGCACCAATTGCGTGATGCTGCCGTCGCGATTGATCTCGACGTGCGCGCTGCCCGGCGACATCGGATTGGTGAAGAAGCGCTTGCCGCCCCCATCGGCCGCGGCGCTGAAATGCAACACCACCGCGATCGGCGGCTCCTTCAGCGCATCGGTACGGCGCGTCGCGTCCACCACATCGAACGGCTTGCCGTTCGGCTGGAGCAGGATGCCCTGCTCGACGCACAGCTCGCCCTTCGCACCGCGCGACTGGCAGGCCCCGGTCGGGGTCACCAACGCCGCGCGCTGCGCGGTCGATGCCGGCAACGGGCTGGCCGAGGGCAGCGTCGGCAGCAGGTCCGGACGCGTCTTGAGGCGATCGAGATAGGCCTTCAGCTGGGCGCGGCGCGTCGCATCCTCGATCAGACCGGTCTCGACCAGGAAGCTCAGGTTCGCTGCCGTCTTGGCATCGTCGCCGCCGGTCTTGATCATCTCGGTGATGAGCGCCTGCTCGCCCTTGAGCCGCTCGACGCGCATCTGGCCATCCGCGTTCAGACGCGACACGACCGCATTGCCGCCGGCCGCCGCCGCCGCGGTCAGGATGGTGATCAGCAGCGGGCTCTTCCATGCGGTGCCACGCTCGCGCGTCTTGTCGAAGGCGAATTTCTGTTCTTCCAGCGCGAGCTTTCGCTCGTCGAGCAGAAGCTTTCGGTCGTCGGGACTTTGCGTCGCCATGCCTTCCCCCAAAAGCACCGATACGGACGTCATGACTACCGCATGACGGGCTGCGGCGGAACCGCGATCCACGGCACTCCCCCAGCCATGGCGCTCGCCGGATCGATCCATTATGCACGCCGCCAGAATTGGATCGAGGAGGATGGGTGATGCGCGGCTGGCTGATGACGAGCGTGGCGCTGGCGACGATGGGGAGCGCCGCGATGGCCGCGCCCGCGCCGACCGCGTGGCAGAATCGCGCGCTCACCGCTGATCAGCGCGCCGATCTGCTCGTCCAGGCGATGACCGAGGATGAGAAGATCACGGTCGTCACCGGCCTGTTCGGCTCGCAATTCGCGCTGCCGGCCTATCGCCGGGCCGAGGCGCGGCCGCAGTCGGCGGGCTATGTCCCCGGCATTCCGCGGCTCGGCTTCACCCCGCAATGGCAGTCGGATGCGGGCAGCGGCGTGGCGACGCAGGGTGCGGCCCCGCCCGCGCTCGAGCGTACCGCTCTGCCGTCGGGCATCCTCACCGCATCGACCTGGGATCCGGCCGCCGCCACCGCCGCGGGCGCGGTCGTCGGTGCCGAGGCGCGCGCATCGGGCTTCAACGAACAGCTCGCCGGCGGCGTCGATCTCGATCGCGATCCCGGCAACGGCCGCAATTTCGAATATGGCGGCGAGGATCCGTGGCTCGCCGGCACGATGGTCGGCGCATTCATCAAGGGCATCCAGTCGAACGCGATCATCACCACGATCAAGCATTATGCGATGAACGATCAGGAGACCGGCCGGAATTTCGTCGACGTGAAGGTCGATCAGGCGGCGGCGCGCACCTCCGACCTGCTCGCCTTCCAGATCGCGATCGAGCAGGGCAATCCCTGGTCGGTGATGTGCTCGTACAATCTCGTCAACGGCCAGCATGCCTGCCAGAATGACTGGCTGCTCAACAAGGTGCTGAAGGGCGACTGGGGCTATCAGGGCTTCGTCATGTCCGATTGGGGCGCGCAGCACGATACCGTCGCCGACGCGCTGGGCGGGCTCGATCAGGAGACCGGCGTCGGGCTCGGCAAGACCGATTACCATGTCTGGCTGGAGAAACTGAAGGCGGCGATCGCGGACGGTCGCGTGCCGAAGGCGGTGCTGGACGACAAGGTGCGCCGCATCGCGCGTGCGCTGATCGCCAGCGGCGCGGTCGACAGCCCGGTCGCGCCCGGCCCGATCGATTTCGCCGCGCACGCACTCGCCAGCCAGCACGCCGCCGAGGCGGGCATCGTACTGCTGAAGAATCAGGGCGACATCCTGCCGCTCGCCGGCCGCGCCAAGACGATCGCGGTGTTCGGTGGCCATGCCGACGTCGGCGTGCTGTCGGGCGGCGGATCGGCGCAGGTCTATTCGCCGGGCGGCACCGCCGTGCCCGATCCCGATGCGGCGCAGGGTTTCCCCCACCCGATCGTCTATTACAAATCCTCGCCGGTCGACGGCCTCAAGGCCGGCCTGCCCGACGCGGCGATCCATTATTCGGACGGAGCCGACCGCGCCGCCGCGGCCGCGGCCGCGAAGAAAGCCGACGTCGCGATCGTGTTCGTGACGCAGTGGACCGCGGAATCGCGCGACTTCCCGCTGACCTTGCCCGACGATCAGGACAGCCTGGTCGCGGCGGTGGCCGCCGCCAATCCCAACACGATCGTCGTGCTGGAGACCGGCGCCGCCGTGACGATGCCGTGGGCGGGCAAGGTCAAGGGCATCGTCGAGGCATGGTATCCCGGCACGAATGGCGGCCAGGCGATCGCGCGCGTGCTGACCGGCGCGGTCAATCCGTCGGGCCACCTGCCGATCAGCTTCCCGCAGAAGCCCGAAGATTATCCGCGCGCAAAGCCGGCGGGGCTCGGCCTGCCCGAGGGTCAGGGCTTCCCGGTGACGCTGACCGAGGGCGCGAGCGTCGGCTATAAGTGGCTCGGCAAGAACAATACCGCGCCGCTCTTCGCCTTCGGCCACGGCCTCAGCTACACGAGCTTCGCCAAGACCGGGCTGACCGCGAATGTCGCCGGTCAGGATCTGCGCGTCAGCTTCCGCATCCGCAACACCGGGCGCGTCGCCGGCGCGGAGGTCGGCCAGATCTATGTCGCGCCGGTGCCGGGCGGCTGGGAAGGGCCGAAGCGACTGGGCGGTTATGGCAAGGCGATGCTCGCAGCCGGCGCAGAGCAGACCGTGACGCTCACGATCGACCCACGCCTGCTCGCCACGTGGGACGAAGGCCGCCACGGCTGGCACGTCACCGCGGGCCAGTATCGCGTGACGCTGGCAAGCTCGGCCGTCGATGCGGGCAGCAGCGTAACGGTGACGCTGCCCGAACGCTGGCTCCCTGCCGGCCGCGGCGCGGCGCTGGCGAGCCGCTGAGCGGTCGCGCATGTCGCGCCGTTCGGCGGGATCGGATTGACGGGCGCGCCGTTCCGCGAAATGGCCGTGGCGCCTACCCCTTTCCACCCTCGCGTCGTCCGACGCACGTGACAGCCGCACCGATCCTTCAAGGAAGATAATTGCGATGGCCGGTTCCGATCCCCGCATGATGACGCAGATGGCCAGCAATCCCGGCTTCATCGCCGCGCTCGACCAGAGCGGCGGCTCCACCCCCGGCGCGCTCAAGGCCTATGGCGTGCCCGAGAGCGCCTATGCCGACGAAGCCGCGATGTTCGCGGCGATCCACGCGATGCGCGTGCGCGTCGTCACCGCCCCTGCCTTCACCGGCAGCAAGGTGATCGGCGCGATCCTGTTCGAGCGGACGATGGACGGCGACGCCGACGGCGTGCCGGTGCCGACCTATCTGTGGGAGAAGCGCGGCGTCGTGCCCTTCCTCAAGATCGACCAGGGGCTGGAGGCCGAGGCCGACGGCGTGCGGATGATGAAGCCGATCAAGGGGCTCGACGATTTGCTCGACCGTGCGGTCGCCAAGGGCATTTTCGGCACCAAGGAGCGCTCGGTCATCAACCTCGCCTCGCCCAGCGGCATCGCGGCGATCGCCGCGCAGCAGTTCGAGATCGCCGAGCAGGTCTGCGCCAAGGGGCTGGTCCCGATCCTCGAGCCCGAGGTGCTCATCACCAGCCCTGCGCGCGGCGAGGCCGAGGCGCTGCTGCGCGACGAACTCGCCAAGGGGCTGAAGGCGATGCCGGAGGATCGGCGGGTGATGATCAAGCTCACCATCCCGACCGAGGCGGACCTCTACCGTCCGTTGATGGACGATCCGCGCGTGGTGCGGGTGGTGGCGCTGTCGGGCGGTTTCGCGCGCACCGAGGCGTGCACCTTGCTGGCGCAGAATCACGGCATGATCGCGAGCTTCTCGCGCGCCTTGCTCGACGAACTGCGCCACGACATGAACGACACCGAGTTCGACCAGACGCTAAGCGCGGCGATCGACGAAATCTACGAAGCGTCGACCAAGAAGGCCTGACGCGCGGGGTGGTCGCCGCGGCGGTTCGACCGCCGCGGCGACATCTGCCTTATATGCCCGCGAGAACCGGTCAGCTCATCCGCTTGAGCAGGTCGTCCACGCTGCAACTCGCGAAGCTCGCGAAATTGTCGGCGATGCCGAAGGGCAAGAGCAGCGTGCGGTCATGCACGATCGCGCCGCAGCTGTAGACCACGTTGGGGACGTAGCCGTTGCGCTCCTCCGGGCTGGGCCGCAGGATCGGTTCGGCGGTGCGCGCCAGCAATTTGCTCGGATCGTCCTTGTCGAGCAGGCAGGCGCCCATGCAATAATTGCGCATCATGCCCACGCCGTGGGTCAGCAGGAGCCAGCCCTCGTCGATCTCGATCGGCGATCCGCAATTGCCGAGCTGGATGAACTCCCATGGATATTTGGGCTCGACGATCTTGGTGCCGCCATTCCAGGTGGTGATGTCGTCCGACAGGATGAGCCAGAGGTTCTCGCTGTCCTGCCGCCCGATCATCGCATAGCGGCCGTCCACGCGGCGGGGAAACAGCGCCATGCCCTTGCTCTCGGGCACCGAGCCCTTGAGGATGGTCATCTCGAACGTGTTGATGCCGGTGCCGCGGAACAGCTCGCAGCGCGCATCGCGGCCGTCGAAGGCGGTATAGGTGCCGAGGAAGCTGGGCGTGCCGTCCTCCTCGGTGAACCGGACCATCCGCATGTCCTCGATCCCCTGCCGCTGGCTGGCGATGACCGGGAAAAGGACGCTTTCCGACGGATCCTCGCTGCCCTCGCAGATGATCCGCGTCGTCCCTTCCTTGCCGCTCTCGTCCGGGCCTTCGATGCGCGGCGAGGTCACCCAGGGGCTCGGATCGTCGATCACGAAGCCGCCCGTCGCGCACCATGATCCGGTGCGGAACGTCACCGAGGAGACGTGCCCCTCGCCGATCCCGCGCAGCGACAGGATGAAGTTGATCCCTTCGGCCGGCGCATTGTCCTGGTTCATCCGCATCACGATGCTGGGGTTGAAAAGAGCAGCCGCCTCGAAGGAATATTCGGCGCTGAGATAGGCGCCGATCAGCAGCTTCTCCTCGGGCGCGGGATCGAACGCCTCGTCGAGCGTGCCGCAGACCTCGTCGAAGCGACGGTTGAGCATCGTCTCGACGTTGCGATGCCGCTCGGACAGCGCGGCGAGTGCGGTTTCGCACTCCTCGTGGCGGGTCGCCACGTCGAGCGAAAGCACGCGGTCGATGACGGTACGCACCCTCGGGTGGGCCGCATCGCGAAACTTTTCGGGATAATCGACGCCGAACGGCTTGATGACGGTTCGCGCGGGATCGGGCCGCAGGTGCAGCCCGGAGAAATCGAACAGGGAATCGCTCATATATGCCGGCTCCTCGTGACGGCCGGCCACGTTTCGGTTCGCGGGCCCCACACACGCAAAGGTCTCGAGCGCGGCACATGTTCCGTCGCCGCGATGTTCATCGATCCGGAGCGATCCGCATGGCCTTCGATGCGCATATCATGGGCGGAAACGTCTGGCTGGCGCGCCCGATCGCCGGCCCATGCCATCCTGATGTTTGTGTTCTGGACGCGCGAAAGCCGCCGCAGGGATGGCCTGCGGCGGTTGTGTGTGGTGTATGATGTTGGTTGCGGGGACAGGATTTGAACCTGTGACCTTCAGGTTATGAGTACGTTTCTGGAAGTGAACGCCGCACGCCGTAATGTATCCGGACGCGCTCTAAGCTACTACGAAGCCTACCTATCTTGACTTTATAGGCTACGTGTTCCATCCTTTTCTGCGAGGCAATAACCGCTATTCTACGTCCGAGCGCTTCCACGACGCTTCCACAAGACGTCGTGGAAGCGAAGGTGTCGGATGGAGAACTCGGAGACATTCACATCATGGCTGGGCGTCTGAGTTTGTCGAAGCGATCGGTCGAGGCACTCCTTGCGCGCGATAAGGATTATATCGTGTTCGATGCCATCCTGGCTGGGTTTGGCATCCGAGTGATGCCGAGCGGTAAGCGCTTTTTCCTCATCCAATATCGCAAACGTGGAAAGACGCGCCGCGTCATGCTTGGGCAGTTCGGCCCCGTGACAGCCGAGCTTGCGCGGCGTGAGGCCACCCGCATGCTCGCCGACGTTCGAGCCGGGGACGGCGATCCAGCGGCCGCTCGCGATGCCGATCGGCAAGCGTTGACGATAGAGGCGCTGGGAAAGCGCTTCCTGCTTGAGCACGTCGGCACTCGGTGTAAGCCATCGACGGCGGCGGAGTACAAGCGCTCGATCGAGCTTTTCATCAATCCCTTCTTTGGGAAGGAGCGCACTAATCGGATTACCTCCGCGGACGTTGCAGAGTTACATGGCAGCCTCTCTCAAACGCCCTATCAGGCAAACCGAGTGCTGGGCGTGCTGTCGAAAATGATGAACTTAGCGGAGGTCTGGCACATCCGGCCGAGACACAGCAATCCGTGCGAGGACGTCGAAAAATACCCCGAATATAAGCGCGAGCGCTTCCTTTCGCCTGAGGAGCTGAAGCGTCTGGGCGAGGCGCTCGCCACCACAGAGCGATCGAATTCGAAGCTAGCTCATACCGTTGCGGCCTACCGCCTCTTGCTGCTGACTGGTTGCCGGCTCGGCGAGATAAAGACGCTCAAGTGGAGCTATGTCGATCTCACTAAGAACGAGTTCCAGCTTCCGGACAGCAAAACAGGCGCCAAAACAGTTCATTTCGGGCCCATCGTTGCCGATGTTCTAAGGGGTATTCAGCACGTTCCGGGAAACCCTTTTGTCATCATCGGTGAAGTGCCAGGAGCTCACATCACCGATCTCCAGCGCCCTTGGCGTCGCGTTCGGAAAGAGGCTGGCCTTGAGGACGTGAGGATCCATGATCTCCGTCACACTTTTGCCTCGGGTGGGCTGCTTGAGGGCGAAGGTCTGCCGATGATCGGTAAATTGCTCGGCCATACTCAGGTACAGACAACGGCAAGGTACGCTCACCTTGCGGCTGATCCCGTGAAGGACGCGGCCAATCGAATATCTAAGCGCCTGGCAGCTTCTCTTTTCGACCAGCGCGAGCATACAACGATGGGGGAGGCCTCTACCGAACCCACGTTTCTCGACCTCGTCGCGTAACATCCCTACCCGCTTAATGGCACCGATGACCCATTCCCAGACGTTCGCGTAGCCATTCACGCTTCCCAACTTCCGCCATTCGTTCACTGCAGCCAAACGAATATTCTCGCGCAGGGCATTTGGGAGCTGAAGGGCACGACCTAGTGTAACGCGCATAAGGCCGGTTCCGAACGCTCCCGCTCCTGTTGTGGGCATCGAAGCGGCCCCGCTGACCGCCACAGGATCGTGAGCGCGAGATCGCGTTCCAATTCGATGGGCCAGAGGCTAGTCTCGCTGAATGGTAGCCGACTTCAGCTTCATCCATGCGGCCGACGTTCATCTCGACAGTCCACTTGCTGGCCTGGCGGCGAAGGACGAGGCCTTTTCGCAGCTGGTGCGTGGCGCGACGCGGCGCGCCTTGGCGAACGTCATCGACCTGGCGATCTCGGAAGGCGTGAGCTTCGTCGTGATCGCCGGCGATCTCTACGATGGGACGTGGAAGGACCACGCGACGGGGCAGTTCGCCGTCGCGCAGCTCGCCCGTCTGACGAGGGCCGGAATCCGCGCCTTCATCGCATTCGGCAACCACGACGCGGAGAGCCGCGTCACCCGCCACCTCACCATGCCGGATGGCGTGTATTCGTTCTCGAACCGCAAGTGCGAGACCGTCGACCTGCCGGAGCTCGGCGTCGCGATCCATGGCCGAAGCTACAAGGAGGCGGCGACGTTCGAGAACATCGCGTCAACCTACTGTCCGCCGACGAAGGGTCGGCTCAACCTGGCGATCCTGCACACCGCCGTCGAGGGCGCTGAAGGTCACGCGCGGTATGCGCCCTGCAGCGTCGACGAACTGCGCGCGGCGGGCCACGACTACTGGGCGCTGGGGCATGTGCACGAGGCGTCGATCCGATCGACCGATCCGCACATCGTGTTTCCCGGAAACACGCAGGGTCGCCACGTCCGCGAGACCGGAGCCAAGGGGGCGATGATCGTGCGGGTGGAGGACGGCGTCGTCCGCAGCGTCGAGCCTCGCGCGTGCGACGAGGTGCGCTGGGCGCGAGCATCGATCGACGCGGGCGGCGCACGCGACATGACCGAGCTCCTGTCGGGAGTCTCAGAGGTGCTGCGGGGGTCGATCGCCGATGCCAGCGATCGGCCTACCGCGACGCGACTGAACGTGACGGCCGCCGGGCCTCTGCGCAACGCGCTCCTCTCGGACCCCGACTGGTTCTCCGCGGAGGTGCGGGCCCAGGCGTCCGCCGTCTCGGACTCGCTGTGGCTGGAGAAGATTCGGATCGAGGCGCCGCTCGTCGATGCGCCGGTCAGGCTGCCCCCCGAGATCTCCGATCTGCTGGCGGAGGCGCTCGAGGACCCCGACTGCGCGAAGGCGATCGACGCCGCGATCGCGCCGCTGCTCGGCAAGCTGCCTTCCGACATCGGCGATGCCGACACGTCGCCGCTCCTCGCGGCCGCCAGGGCTCGCGACGTCAGGGCGCTGATCGGCGATGCGCGAAGCAGGGTCGCGGCGCGCTTCGAAGGCGAGGCCGACTGATGCGCTTCAGGACGCTGGAGCTCGTGCGCTACGGGGCCTTCGCGGACCGGGTGGTCGACTTCGGCGACGTGACGGTCGATCTCCATCTCGTCGTCGGCCCCAACGAGGCAGGCAAGTCGACGATGCTCCAGGCGGTCGGAGACTTCCTGTTCGGTCTTCATTCCCAGAGCACGCAGAACTGGCGGTACGACTACGGGGCGCTCGGCATCCGGGCGGTGATCGAGCACGAGGGCCGGACGATCGAGCTCACGCGGCGCAAGGGCAACAAGAACACGTTGCTGCGTCCGGACGGGAGCGCGGCGCCCGACGACACCGTCTCCACGATGCTGGGCGGGATGGATCGCACATCGTTCGAGCGCATGTTCGGCCTCGACCACCGGAAGCTCCGCGAGGGCGGGCAGGCAATCCTGGATGGCCGCGACGACGCGGCGCGCGTGGTGCTCGAGGCGGGGACCGGCCTCAGCGGGATCGGAACTGAGCTGAAGCGCCTAGACGGCGAGGCCGCCAGGCTGTTCAAGCCGAGCGCGCAGAACCCGCTGGTCAACCGTCTCATGCGCGAGCGTGAGGAGGCGAGGTCCGACGTCCGCACCGCGGCGCTGACCGAGTCCGACTGGAAGGCGGTCCAGGAGAAGCTGGCGGCCGCGACGGGCCGACGGGCCCAGCTCCTGGAGGAGGCTCGTGGGCTTGCGGCCCGTTCCGCGATGCTGGAACGCCTGACCAGGGTGCGGCCCTCTCTCGCCCGGCTGGCCGCCGTGGAGGACGAACTGGCGTCCCTAGGAGAGGTCGCCATCCTGCCGGAGGACGCGGCGTTCCGTCTGGCGACCGCCGTTTCCAACCGCAGGACGGCCGAAGCGCTCAGCGTACAGCACCGGAGCGCGCGAGACAGAGCCAGGGAGGCGACATCCGCCGTCACGGTTGACACGCTTCTGTTGTCGCACGGCGATCGCATGGCCGAACTCGAGGAACGCCGTCCGGTCGTGGAGAACGCGATCCGGGACCTCGAGCTGCGTCGCGCGGACCTGGACCGGGTAGATGCCTCGATCGGCGCCGCGCGTGCCGAAGCCGGGCTTCCGGTCGACGCGCCGCTTCCGGGCGCCGGCTGGGTGGAGAGGGTGCGGCGACACCTGGACAACGTCCGCCTTCTCGATGCGGAGGAGGGCCGGCTCGAGATCGCCCGATCGGAGCTGACCGTCAGATTGAGCCGTCTTCCGACCACGGATGCGGCGGCCGGCGGTGTGGATCCGGCACCGCTAAGGGCGGCCGTCGCGGCGGTGCCCGGCGATCATTCCGCGCGGCTGCGCGATGCCGAGGACCGCCTCAAGCAGGCCGCCGGTCGCCTCGGACCGGCACGGGCGGCGCTCGCGCCCTGGCGCGGCGAGCCGTCCGACCTCCCCACCCTCGCGCTTCCTCCCGAGGCCGTCGTCACCGAGCACGCCGAGGAGATCGATGCGGCGCGGCGCCGTATCGCGGCGGCCGAGGCCGAGATCGTCACGGCGGAGAAGCGGGCGATAGAATCATCGGCTGACGTGGACCGCCTGGTGGGTGCCGGCGACCTTCCGACGCCCGAAGCGGTGGCGGCCTCGAGGTCGACTCGCGATGGCTTCATGAACGAGGTGCGCGATCGTCTAGCCGGCGAACGACGGCCCGACGATGGCGGCGTCGCAGACGATCTCGCAGCGGCGATCGGTTCCGCCGACGCTCTGGCGGACCGTCGCGACGCGGACTCGGCCCGCGTCGCGCAGCATGCGATCGCATCCGCGGATCTCGCGAAGGCCCGCAACCTCCGCCAGGAAGCGGCGGACCGGCTTACGGCCGCGACCAGAGCGTTGACCGCGGCGCAGACGCGATGGGCCGAGACGCTCCGCCCTCTGGGCTTCGACGGCGCGCTTCCACCGACGGGCATGGCCGCATGGCGCGCCGAGCGCGAGCGGACCATGACCATTCTCGCCGACGCCGAAGCGGCCGAGCACGCCCTCGCCCGCCGGCGCGAGGAGGGTACGGCGTTTGCTGAGGCGCTCGTCGACGCGTTACGGGTTGTCGGCGTGCAGACGGCCGAGCCGACGCTCGCCGGGCTTCTTCCCGTCGCCCGGCGCACGTTGGAGAAGCTGGAGGCGGAGGCCAGGAATGCCGAACGCGGCACGATGCAGCGCCAGGCTCTGGCTACTGCGTCCGAGGACCTCGAACGGGACGAAGCTCGGCTGGCGGCGGGAAGGCGCGCCGCCGCCGAGGTGTCGGGCGCCCTGCTCTCCGAGGCCGCGCTGCCGGCCGGCGGCGGGGACGTGACGCTGATCGACGCCGTCGCGGCGATGGAGACGATCGGCGGACAGAGTGGCGCAAGGGCCGGTCTCGCCAGACAGGTGTCCGGCATGGAGCGCGACATCGCGGTGTTCGAACGGGAGGTGTCGTCCCTCCTCGGCGACCTTCAGCGGCCGGCGGACGAGTCCCCGCCGATGGTCCGCGCGCTGGCGGCGGAACTTCGAATCGCCGTCGCGGCCGATGCGGAGCTCGGACGGCAGGAGAAGCTCGCGGAGGAGGCGGCGGAAGCTCTTCGTCAGGTCGGCGAAGGCGTGGCGGCGGCCGACGAGGAGATCTCGGAGCTGATGCGGGCGGCCGGGGTCGGATCGATCGAGCTGCTCGAGACCGCCATCGCCTCCTCGTCCCGGGTCGTCGCGCTTCGGGGGACGCGGGATACGTTGGCGACCGAGCTGGCGTCGCTCGGGGACGGGATCGCGCTCGACGCGCTTCGGGAGGAGACCGCAGCCATCGGGCCCGACGAGGTCGCGGCTGAACTCGAGGGCATCGCCGAGCGGCGGAGTGCTCTCGAATCCGAGCGGGAGGCGGTGGGGCGTGAGCTCGCCGAGGCCGAGGCCGCGACCAGGGCCGCCTCGACCGCGGCGGCTGCGGCCGAGGCCCAGCAGCGCTTCGTGGACGCCTCCGCCCTTCTGGCGGGCGCCGCCGAGGAGCACGTCGGAACCGTCGCGACGGCCGCGCTTCTCCGGTGGGTGGTCGAGCGCAACCGTGCGTCCCGGCAGGCCCCGCTGATGCAGCGTGCGTCCGAGATCTTCTCGAACGTCACGCGAGGCGCGTTCACCGGCCTGGCGCTCAGCTATTCCGACAACGACGAGCCGACCATCCGAGCGCTGCGGTCGACGGGAGACCCGGTAGGCGTGGAGGGCCTTTCCGAAGGCACTAGGGATCAGCTCTACCTGGCGCTTCGTCTGGCCTCGATCCGCGACCGTGCCGGCGTCGCGCTCCCGCTGATCTGCGACGACCTTCTGATCACCGCCGACGATGCACGGTCGGCAGCGATGCTCGAGGTCCTGGCGGCCGCGTCCACCTCCAACCAGGTGGTGCTGTTCACGCACCACGAGCACATCGTCGAGGTCGCCCGACGTGCGATCGGCGAGAAGGCCTTCCGACTGCATCGGCTCGAGCCGGTGGATCTCGCCATCCAGGCGGCGTGATCCTTGGTCATCGATGGGCCGTTGCTCCCGTGGGACACCAGTCTGCCGAGACTTCCTCGCCTTTTCCGATAGGAATCGGGGTCGGACGGGTGTCGACCCGTACCGCTCCCGGCCGAGCGGTTCGCTGTGGATCGTGATTGCCCCGAGGCGTCTTCCGGCTTCGGACTCGAAGATAAGTGACGAGGCGACTTCGAGCAGCGCCCTGCTGCGCGCCCTCCGTTTCCCCGAGATTGCACCGGTGGGTGGGTACGGTCCGGGCTGATCCGGATCTCGTGCCGGAGTTTTGCCACGGAGCCGGCATGTGACGCTCTCCGCCCGCCTCAATCGCGACCGACCGCACGTGCTGCAGACTGATCGACGCGCGCGTCGGCATATCTGATCGAGCCCAACGCGATCCCATAGCGCGTTCGACGGCTGTGTTCTTGATCGCGTTGACCTTGGCGTCCATGGTGAGCGCGAGCAGCTCGCGCCATGTCGGGATCAGGAACGGGGTCAATTGTGTCGCACACGCCATCCCGGAGGAAGGCCATCCGGGCTGCTCTGGAGCTGAAACTGCGGAGAGCGAAGGGGGCGCGGCTGCAAGAGTTTTTCGCCGAACTGATGATCGCGGTTCACGGCGACAGGTTTCAGCCGATAGGAACGGATTACTCCCGTGGTGATCTCCAATGCGACGGGCTTTTGCAGCCACCGCTGACGATTTACGCCTGCTACGGCCCGGTCAATGCCGGTGCCAACGCTACCGAAGCGGCGATGAAGACCGCGGTTGCCAAGGTTGGCACCGACTTCGCTGGCGCGCTCGAGAACTGGCCTAATCTCGAGGCTTGGAAATTCGTTCACAACTACGTCGAGCAACCGCCGGCCCAGATCGTTCAGAAGATCCTGGAGCTGCGGGACCGGCACAAGCCCATCGCCATCGAACTCTTCGGAAAGGAGCAGTTCGAGAGTGCGCTCCTGTCACTCGATGCCGAAGCGATCGATGCCCTCGTAGGCGACGCGGCGACCGATGAGGACTTCCGCGCGCTCCAGCCGACGATCGTGCTCTCCGTCGTCGACGTCATTATGGCCGCTGTCGTTCAGCGTCATGACCTGGAGGATGCGCCTGCCGAAGTTCCGCAGCAGAAGCTGCATTTCAACGGTCTTTCCGCACACTCACAGGACCGCGTCATTAGGGGCATGCAGAATGCTGTTCGCGTGGCCAAGCTGATGCAGGATCACCAGGACCCGTTGCTCGAGGGCAATCTCGCCGGCGCTTTCAATGCGAAATATCTCGACTTCAAGGCCCAGGGCCTCAATCCTGACGACATCCTCTTTCATCTCTATGATTTCGCAGCGGGCGTGGGAAAGCCGTCCGCAGCGCTCGATGTCTCGGTATGGAGCCTGCTCGCCTACCTGTTCGAGAAGTGCATGATCTTCGAGGATAAGCCGGTAGCGACGAGAGCTGCATGATCCTTCCGGGCAAGAACCTCCAGTCCGACCGAGCTCTCCTCACGATAGGCGGCGAGATCCTCGCCGTCCTCGATCGGGAGAGTTCCGTGTCCACGATCTGGGACGCCGTGCGGGCGCGTAGATCGAAGCGCGAGGACGCGTCCCCGTTGCCGTTCGACTGGTTCGTGTTGGCCTTGTCGCTGCTGTACGCGATTCAGGCGATCGAACCGCAAGGTGACCTTCTCCGCCGACAGACTATCGCGTGATCCGCTCTATCAGCAGCACGCTGCCGACCTTTAAGTCGCTTGGCTTTCGCTCCGGACTCAACATCATTCTGGCCGACGTCGCGGAGACCTCGACCGATCGCCACACTCGAAACTCGGCCGGCAAGACCAGTCTCGTCGAGATCATTCACTTTCTGCTCGGAAGCGACGCCGGGAAGACGTCGTTGTTCAAGCATGAGGCGCTGATCGACCACACATTCACGGTCGAGCTCCTTCTCGGTGACCGATGGATTAGGGCCTCCCGCTCGGGTGCTCGCGACGACGAGATCGTCCTGTCATCTGCGGACGCGGACGCGCTTGGCTTCGCATCGGCACCGGATTTGTTCGGGTCCAGCGACGAGTTGACCAGCATTCCGCTGGATGCCTGGAAGGAAATCCTTGGCGGTCGATGGTTCGCGCTCCCCGCTGGCAGGTCCGGAACCGATTTCGCCGGCAAGGGCGCACCGAGCTTCCGGCAACTCGTCGGCTACTTCGCACGGCGCCGCAAGGTTGGCGGACTCAACGCGATCGAGAAGAACGGCAGCGATCAGCAGCCCGCCAGCTGGCAGGTTTCCATCTCGTATCTGCTCGGACTAGACTGGCGCGTCGCCCGGAAGTTTCAGGACATGCGCGATCGCAGGAAGGCGATCAGCGTGCTGAGCAAGGCGATCAATGACGGCGACCTCGGAGAGATCTTCGGAACGACCGCCGAGATAAGGCCCGAGCTGGCGAGGGCCGAGGAGCAGATTGAAAAACTGCGCTCACAGGTGGACAGCTTCCAAGTCCACGATAGCTACCGGGATCTGGCCAGTCAGGCCGCGGCGTTGAAGGACAGTGCGACAGAACTCACCTTCGCGCTCGCGGAAGCCGACTCTGCTGTCGAATACATAACCAAGGCGCTCGATCAGGAGACGCCTCCCGCCTATGCAGACGTCGAACGCCTCTACGCCGCAGCCGGCGTCGAGCTCCCGGACGTCGCGCTCCGCCGCTTCGATGAGGTGAAGGCATTCCAGGCGTCGGTCGCCACCAATCGTCGCCTCTATCTGCAGCAGCAGATCGACGAGGTCTTCGCGGAACGCGATCGTCTCCGCGAGGAACTCGAGATTGCGACGGGCAAGCGGACTGAAATCCTGCGCGCGCTCGACGGCAAGGGCGCCTTCGAGGATCTCATTCGCCTCCGCGAGCAGTTCGGTGAACTCGTCAGCCGTGCCGAGACACTACGCAGCAAGCTCAAGCACGCCGCGGCGCTCGAGAACAACAAGGCGCTGCTGAAGGTGGAGGCTGCGGATCTCGAGTTGATGCTCCGCCATAGCCACGAGGAGGCGGAGGACAGCATCAAGCGGGCCACTGTGCTCGTCGATCACGCGATCACGACGCTGTATGACGACCGCACGGGCAATCTCATCGTCGAGGCAACACGCTCCGGTCCTAAGTTCCGCATGGATATCCAGGGTGGCGGCAACAAGGGCGGCATCGACATGATGAAGCTGTTCTGCTTTGACACCGCACTCTTGCGGATCGCCTTCGACCGGTTCGCGCCAGGGCCGCGGATGCTCGTGCACGACAGCCATCTATTCGACGGGGTGGATTCGCGGCAAGTCGCGCAGGCACTCGTCTATGGCATGGAGATCGCTGGAGAGGTGGGCGGGCAGTACATCGTCGCGCTCAACAGCGATGAGTTCGATAAGGCCGAACTCGCGAGCGACGTCGATCTCAAGCCATTCGTCAATCCGGTCAAGCTGACCGACGACGAAACGGGAGGACTGTTCGGTTTCCGCTTCGACCTGGAATAGACCGCAAGCGCATCCGATGGGAAGGTTCGCGGTGGCAAACGGCGAACGCTGCACGCTATGCCCGCCGCTCGACTTACGTATACGATTGGCTGTCGGCGATGCCCCCGGTCGCCAACGACTGGCTCGACCGCTCGGCGCAGCTGACGTTCCGGTTCGCGCTCGACGCCATCGTCAAGGAACGGCGGTGGTTCGGCGACGACTTCCTCTACGGCTGCCATGCCATTGGCGAAGGCGACCTGTTTCCGACGAGCGAACTGGCCAGGCGCGTCGATCTCTCGCCCGGTCTGCCAGTCGTCGCGACGGCTGTGGAAGGCACGTCCGACGGCACATGAGCTGTCCTCGGTCGGCTACGGCTGAAGCTCGTCCATGTCGAAGTCGCGCAATCCGATGTCGCTGCTGCCGTTAAGCATGTCGCCGGCGAGTGCGCGCTTCCGTTCGAGAAGCTCGTCGAGCTTGACGTCGAAGGTCTTGAAGTCCTCCGCCGAAACGGTCGGGTAGTAGACGAACACGTCCTTGGTCTGGCCAATCCGGTATGCCCGGTCGGTGGCCTGGTCCTCCTTCGCGGGGTTCCACGTCCGCGTGAAGTGGATCACGTGGTTCGCCGCCTGCATGTTGACGCCGAAGCCGACCGCTACGGGCGAGAGAACGATGATGCCGAAGCCCGGCTGCTCCTGGAACTTCCTGATCCGCTTCTGGCGGCTGTCGATGCTGCTCGCAACCGCAGACGTGTCGCCGTTGATGATGTCCGGCGTGATCCCAAACGCCTCGCGGACGTAGTGCCGGATGAGACGCTGGATGGCCTTGAACTCGCAGAAGACGATGGCCTTCTCCTGAAGGTCGCGGATCGATCCCAGTTCCTCGATGAGCCAGTCGAGCTTCGGGGACCGGCTCCGGTAGGTGTCGATCGGATCGAACGTCTCGATCGCGCCGTTGCCGCTCGGCTCCGAGCATAGGAGCCGTAACCGGTGGAGCAGGGCTAGGTGTCCCGCGGACGCCGCCTGCTTGCGGAAGCGTTCTATGGCACCGACGTAGAGGCCTCGCTGGAAGCCGCTCATGGGCAGGTTCCGGCTCGCGCCGTCGACGATCTTGTCCTTCAGGTCCGTGGCCACGTCGACCTTCATCCTGCGGAGCAGCTGCGGTGCTATGATGCCCCGCAGTTCCTCGATCTTGGCGCGATCCTCCTCTCCCTCCGCCTCGATGGGTCGCCGGTAGCTCGAACCGAACTCGTTCAGCGCACCCAGGAGTCCGGGCTGCACGAAGTCGAACAGGCACCAGAGATCGACGAGACTGTTCTCGACCGGCGTTCCCGTGCAGGCGATGCGGAACGCGGCCTTCTGCTTCTTCGCAGCCTTGGTCATCGCGGCGTTCGGATTCTTGATCTTCTGGGCCTCGTCGCAGACCATCACGGACCAGCGCTCGCGCGCGAACGAGAACTCGAGATCCCGCAGCGTCTCGTATGTGGTTAGGACGACGTCGGCATCGCCCCGCCAATCCGGTCTGAGGAAGCGGACGAGCCCTTCGCGCCGGAGCTGCTCGTCGACGGCCGACTTGTCGACGCGCAGCTCGGACAGCCCGTCTCCATAGGCGGTGAGGATTCGGAGCGTCCCCGGCTCCAGGAACTTGTCGGCCTCCTCGCGCCAGTTCTCCAGCAGCGAGAGCGGCGCGATCACCAGGGCCGGCGGCGTCGTCGGATCCTCTTCGCGCGCCCGCGAGATCAGACACAGTATCTGGAGCGTCTTGCCGAGCCCCATGTCGTCGGCGAGGAGTGCGCCTCGGCACTGGTCTGGTGCGAGGGCCAGCAGATGCTGCATCCATGCGAGGCCTTCGAGCTGATGCTCCTTGAGCGACACCTCGGGGCGCAGCGCCGACGGGAGACGCGCGGATGCGGGAGGCGTGGCCAGTGCCGCGAGCCGCTCCTCGCGGTAGTCGATCTGATCTATGTTGCCCTTCAGGATCAGCGTGGGCCGCTTGCCCCGCTTGGCGGACGTTGGCGGCTTGAACGTACCGGCGGAGGCCTCCCTTCTCGCATTGGCGAAGGCGGAGACGATGGCCAGAGCCTCGCCCAAAGGGATGTCGCTCGGGCAGCCGGTCAGGGGGACCGTGTCGGAACCGCGCTCGCGCGCGATGTCGACGCCGGTGCGCAGCTCCTCGGACAGTTCATCGGTGAGCGGCATCACCACGGGTTCGTTCGAGGCGGGGTCCGTCCAGCCGATCATCGGCACCAGGTTCTTGGGGAACCAGCCTTCTCCTTCCTTCCGCTTCGCGAAGTGTGGGGAATAGAAGGCCTTGTCGTGGCCGATACCGTCGACTCGATCCGAGTAGCCGGCGAGGTCGTATATCTCGCCGTATGTGATCAGACCTTCGCTGCGCTGACCGAGCGCGCGAAGCAGCGCCTCGCAGTGCAGGCGACTGTCGCCGTCGAGCTCGAATTCGTAGTCGTCCCACGCGCAGAGCTGCAGGTTCCGATCGAGATGCGAGAGGACGCGGTCGGTGAACTCCCGGACATCGTCCTCGTCCAGCGCGAGCGCGCGCGTCTCGGGCGCGTCGCCAGTTCCCGAGGTTATCAGGAGGCCGAGCGTGCCCGGGCCATGGGTCTCCGGCGTCATCGCCGCGAAGCGATCGAAGACGATGCCGGCCTGTTCCTTCGCCGCCTCGAACTGGTCGGCGTCGATTACGCGCGCGGCGTCCGGACCGATCGCCGCCGTCGGATTGAGCAGGAACGCTTCGGCCCGTTTGCCTGCGAGGCGTCTGCCCGGCATGCGCTTGATCTCGCGGAGCACGGTCCCGACCTCGGGGGCGATCATGACCTGGATGACGCCTTCGGGTGTCGTCAGGTCGTACCGCTCCCGCACCGACGCGGACTTGTCGTAGGCTTCCAGCCAGTGGGTCGGAGCGCCTTCGAACCAGGGTTCGACCTCGACGAGCCGCTGGTCGCCCGATCGCCGCAGCGCAAGCTGCAGCTTGTCCGGCGTCAGCACGACCGTGCGGTAGAGGAAGTCGTCGAGCATCGCGCCGGCGGCGAGTGCCGACTGCCTGATCTCGCCCCAGCTCCGGCGCTGCGCTGCCTCGTTCCTGGCGTCTTCCCCGCGACGCGCGAAGTTTCGGACCCGCTCCACGAGATCCCACACGGGCGGCGCGAGGAGATGCGCCGTTCCGCCCAACTCGAGTGCGCCGTGGTTCAGTCGGGCGCCGGGGATCGACTTCCGTTCGCCATCGACCCAGCCGTCTATCGCAACGGCGAAGCCCTCGTCGGTCAGCGAGCCCCGGCTCGCCAGCCTGGGCGTGGCCGCGATCGTCCCTGGAAGTCCCAGGATCGCCATCTCGCGGGCCGCCTCCGGATCATCGAGCATCACGTAGAGCTGCGGCCAGCGGATCAGATGGCCGTCGGTACCGTGCTCGGCCAGGCCCTCGTCCGTCAGTTGGTCCAGGAGTGCCGTCGCCGCTGCGGCCGCGGGAGCGGACGTGGCCGCGGCGCGGAAGGCCAGCCCGTCGTCGGTGACGGCGGCACAGATCGGCTCGGCCGGCCGATCCGTCGGATCCTTCGGTGGTCGTCGTCCCCAGATCATGCCTTCAAGTACCAGGCGCCCCGGCGTTCGGACCAGACGAAGCCGCGTCGGATGAGTTCGGCGGACGCAGGGCCATTGCCGGGCGCGTACGCCCAGAGGGTGCCGCCCTTGTCCCGAGAGTCCAGGGTCTTGATGCCGCTGCGCGCCAGGAAGGCGACATGGTCGGCCGGCGGAGCCTGCGTGGATCGAGCCTCGGGCACCCGCCATTCGGTAGGCTTCATACGCGGAATGGCGACCGGGGAAGCCGGGCTCCGACCAGCTTGTTCGGTCGGACGACCCGCTCCGAGTTCGGCCATCCGGCGCTCGATCTTGCGCTCCCACCTCTCTTCGGCACTGTCGGTGTGCACCATCCTCGCCACGTGGGAAGGATGCTTCAGCGCGGTGCGGTTGCCCGCGACCGACGCCCGGCGGAGGTCGAACGGGAGCGAGCCCGCGTCGAAAGCGAACATCGCGTTGCCCTTCTCGCCGAACTCGACGACGACATGTCCTCCGATCCGCATGATGAAGGCGTTGTTTCGGCCACCGCTCTCCAGGCGCAGCAGGCGGCCCTTCATCGACTGGCGCAGCGATCGGAAGTCCGGGCGGTTGTCCGAATAGGCCGCATCCCCGAGCGCGAAGTGCATGTCGCTGATGCGGTCGACGTAGCGCTTCCAGAAGTTGATCCGGCGCTGATCGTTGATGCCGTCCTCGGAGAGGAGGCCGAAGAAGTCCTCAATGAGCCTGAACTTCAGCCACGACGAAACCATCTGCCGGGTCTCCGCCTCGACGAGGGTCCAGCGGGTGTCGTTGCGTTCGAGCCACGGATTGCCCCAGCGGGCCACGGACGCGTCCCGCAGGTCGGGCTCGATCTCGGTGGAGGCGCAGCCTGCGTACCGATCGAGAATACGCGCCAACGCGTCGTCCGCCAGGAGGGGGTGCTCTTCGATCAGCGTCAGCACCCGCGACATCAAGCTCCTGAGCCGGCGGTCATCGAACGCGACGGCGGCCTCGATCTGCGCCTCGAATATCCGCCGCCCGATCCATGAAGAGTCGCCTGCGGAAAGCTCCCGCCGGAGAGGCTCGATCACCCCTGCCCCGTCCTCGAGCAATTCGGCTCCGTACCGGTCGCACGGGCGCTCTCCGAGGATGTTCGCGTGTTCGTCGATGACCTGGAGCCAATCGGGCGAGCGGCCTGATCTCTCGAGCTCGGGCAGGTTGTCGTTGAGGTAGGTGCGAAGCAGCGTCCAGTTCCGCCGGCCCACCTCGGGTCCGGCGTCCGGGTCGTAGCCGATGTATCCGTCGAGGAGCCCGCGCCAGCATCTGCGGTAGGGCCGGCGCATCGCCCGGAAGCCGTCCACCTCGTCGATCAGCGGCTCGAACTGGTCGCCGTCCTCGATCAGCGGTGGCTGGCCGCTGTTGCGCACGGTGGTGCCCCAGCAGACCAGGCGGGCCGACCTCACGTCAGCCAGCCGTCCGGTCCGCCGGTATTCCGCGATGGCCTCGCGGACGCGGTCAGGGGGTGCTCCGACGCCCGCCCCGGTCCCCCCGAGGATCGCACGCAGCGATCTGATCTCGGCGGCCAGAGACGTGAGATCGGCGGACGGCACGTTCCGCAGGGCGGCCTCGCCGGCGGCCCGCATGCGCTCGCCGAGACGGATCGCTCGGGGCGTCAGAGCGCGCACGCGCCGAACTCGCCGTCGAATGAGGAGGCCGTGGTTTTCGCCGGCTCCTCGGCACCGTAGAACTCGAGGCGCAGCTCGATGCGCCGGCTCGCGTCGAGCGATTCCTTCGCGGAGTTCGACGAATAGCCACCGACCAGGAACAGCCGCCGGATCTCCTCCAGCTCGGACCGCTGCATGGGACGCTCGTCCGCGGCGGGTGGTCCCATGAGGGCGCAGAGCACGCGTTGGCTGCGCTCGAGGCTCAGATTGAGATTGTAGAGGTAGCTCCCCCGCCGATCGGTGAAGCCCTCGACCACGATGCGCTTGAGCCATCGCTGTCCGCCCTTGTCCTGGGCGATCGCGAGGACCTCGGGGACGAAGGATCTCAGGAGGCGCTCCTGATCCGGTCGCAGGGTGAAGCTCGACGTGTCGAAGCGCGCCCGCTCGCCGAAATCTATGACCGCCCGCTCGTGGTCGACGTGGACGCCCTGCTCCCTGCGGGCGGCCTGCTCGATCCGGTCAAGCAGCCTGTCGATCTCCTCCTGCCTCGCCGCCTCGAGCTTCTCGCGCTGCGTGATGGTCTTGGTGACCGCGAGAAGGGCAACGCTCATCACCAGCAGGAACAGGACCATGAGCGCCGTCATCAGGTCGGCGAACGAGATCCAGAAGGGCTTCTCGCCCTCCTCGCGTCCGCGGTGCGAGTTGTGTATCCGCTGACCGAACATCTAGGTCAGGCGGCCTGCCGCGAGCCCGCCGGGAGCGCGAATTCGAGTTCCTGGATGGCCTCCTTCAGGAGACCGGTGGCCTGGGTGAGCTCGCTGTGGAAATGCCGGTTCGCCTCGACCACCGTCGAGCGCATGCCGTCGGCGAACTTCTCGTGCGAGGACCCGATGACCTCCACAACCTCGTCGAGGAATTCGTCGGCCTCGGCCTGCGCCGCCGCCAGCTTCTGGGCGGCGCCTTCGATCCGGGAGAGGACGTCCGCCGTCAGCGACGCCTCGCGACTTGCGGACTCCACCGTACTGCGGAGGCTGTCGACCATGGCGGCCACCGCGTCGCGCGCGGTGCGGTGGTCCGAGACGACCGAATCAAGGCTGCGTGCGGCGCCGGCGACGCTGCCGGCCGCCTCGGAGAGCCCGGAGGTGACCGTGGCGATCCGGCCTAAACCCTCCGCCGCCTCCCGGCCCGAGGTCTCGAAGCGCGTTGCCGCCGCGAGAAGCGTGTCCGCCCCGCCGTTGAGGCGGGTGAAGGCGTTGCGGGTGCTCTCCTCGACCTTCGCGACCATCTCCTTCACCGCGCCCAGCAGATCGCCGACGTTGGTCGCCATCTCGCCGACCGTCTCCCGCATGTGGCCGACCTGGCCGGCGGCCGCCTGGGCGCGCTGTTCGTCGACTTCTGCCTGTGCTCGCGACCGGTCGGCCGCCTGGCTCTCGATCGCCTGGACGGCGTCGCCCATCTTCTGAGCGAGCTCCGCGAGCATCTCCTGGACCCGGCTCTGGGTCTCCGTCTGCAGGTGACCCGTCGTCGACCGGATCTCGCCGAAGACGGTGCGCAGCTCGTCGCTGATCGCCGCCTGCCTGGTCTCCACGGCCTCGACCGCCTCGAGGAGCTTCGCGGACATCGTGTCGGTCGCCCGCGTGCCGGCCGCCTCGACGTTCGTCGTGAGGTCCTGCAGCCTGGCGACCGCCGTCTGCATGGCGTCGATGGTGCGCTGCTGCATGTCGCCGATACCGGAGAGTTGGCTGCCGAAGAGGTTCTCCAGTCGCTCGCTGAAGCTCGCAAGCACGTCGGTCAGGAGCTTGGTGACGGCCGACGACTGGTCCTGGCTCACCTGTCCGACCGCGCCGGCGATCTGGTCCAGCGGCGTCTTGAGCGCGTCGGTGAGCGCCCCCGCGATCACAGTCCCGAGGTCGGCGGAACGCTGGTTCGTGGCCTGGATCTGCTTGTCGGCCAGATCGGTGAGGATCTCCTTCAGATCCGAGACGAGCGCGTCCTTGAGGATCCGGGTCTGGCTGGCGGATTCCTCGGAGGAGTTGACGAGCCGCGCGAGATACTCCTCGCCCGCTCCGGCCTCGAAGACGGCGTCGATCTCGTGGGCCAGCCGGGTGACCTTCCGGTAGAGGCTGTTCAGCCTGTACTTCTCCAGCACCGTCGTCAGCATCGCCAGCATGATGGCGAGCGCGGAAACGGCGAAGGCCTCGCTCACGCCATGGAGCAGCGCCGAGAGGCTGTTCCGGACCACGACCGAATCCTCGGAGATCTGGAAGGAGCGCAGACCCAGCAGCAGGCCCGAGAACGTGCCGATGATGCCGATGCCGGTGAAGATGCCCGGCAGGTGCTTGAAGAACTCGGCGTGCACCCGGCCGTCGACGACGGAGTGCGGGGAGAAGTAGGCTTCGGCGGGAACCGTCGATCGGATCGCGACCTCGACCATCTCGCCGGAGGCGGCATCGATCGCCTTCTGGACGTGGAGGGTCTCGCGGAACTCGCTCCAGATCGCGGCGATCTCCCTGTCGTCCTCGAAGCAGCTTCCGAGTTGTCGCTCGCCGGCGAGGCGCGCGGCGTCCAGTTTCCGGATCATGCCGTCAAGCGTGATGTCCAGAGCGCGCGCCGGGAGGAAGAAGTAGCGTCCGAACGAATACAGGCACGCGAACAGCAGTAGCGCCACCAGCGCCGGAATCACCGGAAACTCGGATACCGTCATCTCTTCATCCCCATGGCGCCATCTTGAGCGGCGTCGAGCCCGACCCCCCGATCGGATCCGGGACATGCTGCAATATTGGCGCAGACTGGTCCACGAATAACGTCTTCCGTTCTGGACGGTTAGTTTTCGGTGTGCAGTTCTATCGCACTGGAAATCCAGCGCGCTTTGCTACAGCATCCCTGCAGGGGGTGCAGATGCACGAGACGGAAGGCTGGCTGGCGCGAGTCGCCAGGCGGTTCGGCGAGATGATGGGAGGCGCGCGCGAGGAGGTGCTCGACCGCGGCGAACCGGGCGCGGCCGCCTTCGAGGCGCCGGCGGTGCCGGATCGGAGCGGCTCCGGCGGCCTGCCGCCGGGCGTGCGCCTGGACGATAACGGACGCTACGTCGTCGGAAGCTATTCCTTCTCCACCGTCGAGCAGGCGGTCAGCTATGCGGCGAGGCTGGCGCGCCCCGCATCGCCGCCGCCTCCCACGATCCGACCCGAACAGCGCGTCGCGTCGTCGCGGCCGCCGGCCCGAACCGCGGTGCAGCGGGAGGCGCCTCGCTGGGTGGGGAAGCCCACGCTGCTGACGATCGGGGGGAATGCGATCGAGGCCGACCTGGTCTACTTCGGGACGCCTCTGCGCCACGAGCCGCGGCACGACCAGAGCCGCATCGATCCCAGCTTGCCGGTTGATCCTCGCGGCGACCCTTTCGGCACCACGCTCAACTACTGGCCTTCCTACGCGGGGATGGATCCCCGGGCGCGCTGGACGTATCTCGACTGGCTCGCCGGCGGCCGGACCGGTGCCTCCACGCCGATCGGCTACGTCTTCGTTTTCTTCTACGGACTCGAGCAGCGGCTGCTGGTCGATGATGCCCGCGACGACGCGGAAGCCATCTTCACCGAAGTCCGGCGCCTCATGGCGCTCTATGGCGACAACTACTCCTTCAGGAGCTACGCTTCACGCCTCCTCGCCCTCAGCTGCCTGTACGAAGCCGACGTGGACACGCCGCCCACGCTGGCCTGCGCCCAGAACTACGACGTCGAGATGCCGCTGGATCTCAGGGTCAGGCTCGGCCGGCGCCTGCGGGACGGCAGGTCCTTCGATGCGGACGATTCGCTCCGGTGGGTCCTCTCGCTTCCGGACGTGTTCCTCAGGACGCCCGGCCAGCGATGTTTCGACGAGCTGCTTTCGCTTTGGCGCGTGCGCTTCTCGAGCCGCCATCCGGACGGCCTCGCCGTGAGAAGGCCGAAGAAGGTCATACATCACGTCTACCGAGCCGCCAGCGGGACGTTCACCTGCAACGTCTCGGTCGAGGAGCTGCCCGACATCTCCGGTACGACGGCACCGCTCCCGCTCCTGCGCGCCCTGCTCGACCCCTGCATGGAGGACCTCTCGCCGTACAGCAGGCTGCTGGGTCGCGATCCGGAGGCGCGCAACCGTCTGCGGGGCGACCTGCTGCTGCCGGTCGAGCTGCGCGCGGGGCGGCAGTCCCTTGTCGACTGCAGGGCGTCGCTGGAATCGCTGATGCTCGCGGAGGGTCCGGCCGGAGTCCGCGCCTGCGAGCTTGCGCGCGCGCTCGACGTCGACGTCGAAGCCGGATCGGAGAAGCTGGCCGCGACTACCGTGCGCATGATGATGAGCGCCCTAGACGCTCTCGACTACGGCTGCGAACCCGACCGCCGATACGGGCCGGCGCCGACTCTCCGGGCCGACAACCGGGTGAGCCTCTTCGGCTTCGCGGCCGGCGCTCCCGTCGAGCACGAGCGGGACTCCTATGCGGCTGCGCGCGGAATGGTGGAGGTCGCGATGCTCGCGGCGATGTCGGACGGCGAGGTAGTCGCGGCCGAGGTTGACGCGATCGACCGGCGACTCCGCGCGATCCCGGACCTTTCCGAGGGCGAGACGGCGCGCCTCATGGCCTACGGGCGCGCACTCGCCGCCGATCCCCCGAAGGTCAGGGCTGCGCTCAAGAAGCTGGCGGACGTACCGCCGGCGCGGCGTTCGGCACTCGCGGCTTCGGCGGTCGAGGCGGTGCTGGCCGACGGGCGTGTGCATCCCGACGAGGTCAGGTTCCTAGAAGCGCTCCACGCCGCACTCGATGTGCCGGCGGCGGCGCTGTATTCGGCGATCCATCGCGGCGCCGACGACGTCGGACCGGTGACCGTCGTCGAAGGACGACCCGAAGACATCGTCCCGATCCCGGCCGAGGCGGTCACCGCCAAGGTGGTCGCCATCGACGCGGCGCGGCTCGAGCGCATCCGGGGGGAGACGAGCAAGGTCTCCGCGCTGCTCGCGAGCATATTCGTGGAGGACGAGCCGGAGCCGTCCACGCCTGCTCCGGCGCCGAAGCAGGACGCGACGAGCGCGTTCGAAGGGCTCGATGGACCACATTCCAAACTTCTGAAGAGGCTGCTGTCGGGTCCCCTCACGAGATCCGAATTCGAGACGGCGGCGGCGGGTATGCGCCTGATGCCCGACGGCGCGATCGAGACGCTCAACGAGTGGGGCTTCGACCACTTCGGCGAGGCGATCGTGGAGGACGACGAGGAGACGCGGATCGTGCCCGAGATGGTCGGTCAGATAGAACCCATGGGAGTAGCGGCTTGAGCACCATTCGCCGGAAGGATCGGGATCTCATCGTGCAGGCGCTGTCGGCCGGCGTCGTGCCCCGCGTCGGGTTGCGGCATATCCAGGTCGGACGATCGCGCGAGGTCGAGGCGCTGGTCCGCGACATCGACCGCATCGCGGATGCGGGCTCCGCGGTCCGCTTCGTGATCGGCGAGTACGGCGCGGGCAAGACCTTCTTCCTGAACCTGGTCCGCCTCATCGCTCTCGAGCGCAAGTGCGTCACCGTCCATGCCGATCTCGCGCCCGATCGCCGGATACACGCGACGGCCGGCCAGGCCCGCGGGCTCTACGCCGAGGCCGTCAGGAACATGGCGATTCGCACCAAGCCGGAGGGCGGCGCGCTGCAGAGCGTCGTCGAGCGCTTCGTCACCGAGTGCGTGCGGGAAGCCGAGGATGCCGGGAGCCCCGTCGAACGCATGATAGACCGGCGGCTGGCGCCGCTGCTGGAGATGCTCGGCGGGCACGACTTCGCGACCGTCCTCAAGACCTATTGGCGGGCGCACGAGGACGGTGACGACGGCCTGAAGGCGGCGGCGCTGCGCTGGCTGAGGGCGGAGTATCCGACGAAGACCGAGGCCCGGCAGGCTCTTCCCGTGCGCAGCATCATCGACGACGCGGACGTCTACGACACGTTCAAGCTGCTTTCCGGCTTCGTCCGCGTCGCCGGATACGCCGGGTTGCTGGTCGTGTTCGACGAGATGGTCAATCTCTACAAGCTGCAGAGCTCGCAGGCGCGGAACCAGAACTACGAGCAGATCCTGCGGATCCTGAACGATGTGCTCCAGGGCAACGTTGAGGGTCTCGGCTTCGTCTTCGGTGGCACGCCCGAATTCCTGCTCGACAGCCGCAGGGGCCTGTACAGCTACCAGGCCCTCCAATCGCGACTGGCCGAGAATAGCTTCGCCACCGACGGCCGCATCGACCTGAGCGGTCCCGTGCTTCGGCTCCAGAGCCTGTCGCCCGAGGATCTCCTCATCCTCCTGTCCAACATCCGGGCCGTCTTCGCGCTCGACGATCCCGCTGGCTTCCTCGTGCCGGACGAGGCGCTCACGGCGTTCATGGACCACTGCAACCGGAGGATCGGCGAGGCATACTTCCGGACGCCCCGCAACACCATCAAGGCCTTCGTCCAGTTCCTTTCGGTCCTCGAGCAAAATCCGGGTACGGACTGGCGCGAGCTGCTCGGCGGCGTCGCTCCGGAGCCCGAGGAGCCGGAGGAGGTCGAGGCGGACGACGAGCTTGTCGACCTCCGCATCTGACCTGTCCTCCTTCGACCGCCTCCATCCCGAGATCCGTCGCTGGGTCCGCGAGCAGGAATGGACCGGACTGCGCGAGATACAGGACGTCGCGATACGGACGATCCTCGGCACAGGTGCGGACGTCATCATCATGGCCGGCACGGCGTCCGGCAAGACGGAGGCCGCCTTCCTGCCGCTTCTCACTAAGGCAGCGGCGCTCGATGGGCCCGGGCTACGCATCCTCTATGTGAGCCCGTTGAAGGCGCTCATCAACGACCAGTTCCGTCGTCTTGAGACCTTGTGCGAGCGCATGGAGCTGCCGCTGACCCGTTGGCACGGGGATGCGCCGCAAGGTCCGAAGAAGCGGTTGCTGCGCTCGCCCGCCGGGGTGGCGCTCATCACGCCCGAGTCGATCGAGGCGCTGCTCCTGCGGCGTCCGGCCGACGCCGCCAGACTGTTCCAGGGCGTCCGCGCCATCGTCGTCGACGAGCTCCACGCCTTCCTCCAGGGGCCGCGCGGACTGCATCTCGCATCGCTGCTGCGACGGCTGGACCAGATCGCCGACGTGAGAGCGAGACGCGTGGGTCTCTCGGCGACGCTGGGCGATGCCGACATGGCGAGCGCTTGGCTCCACAAGCCGAATCCGCAGTCGGTCGAGGTGCTTCGCGCGGCGAACACGGGGCCCGGCATCAAGCTCCAGATCCGCGGCTACGAGGAGCCTCCGGAATCCGACGGGGTGGACGACCTTGCGGAGGACGGCGCTCAGGACGCGCTCAGCCGGATATCGGACCATCTGTTCTCCACGCTGCGAGGCACCAACAACCTTGTCTTCGGCGGATCGAGGCGCACGGTCGAGGCGCTAGCCGATCGACTGCGCCAGCGGTCCGAGCGCGATGGCGTGCCCGAGGAGTTCTTTCCCCATCACGGCAGTCTCTCGAAGGAGCTGAGGGAGACGCTCGAGACGCGCCTGAAAGACGGGAAGCTGCCGACAACAGCCGTCGCGACGACGACGTTGGAACTGGGGATCGACCTCGGAAGCGTGAAGTCGGTGGCCCAGGTGGGCGCTCCACGTTCGCTGGCAGGGCTGCGCCAGCGACTTGGAAGAAGCGGTCGGCGCGGGGAGCCCGCCATCCTGCGCGTGTACCTGAGGGAGAAGCACCTGGCGGCGGACGCCGACCCGCTCGACCGGTTGCGGCTGGAGACGGTCCGCGCCGTCGCATGCGTTAGGTTACTACAGCGGAACTGGGTCGAGCCCGCGGTCGAGGACGCGTCGCTGGCGACCGTGGCGCTCCATCAGACGCTCTCCCTGATAGCCTCGGCCGGTGGGGTCCGGCCAGCGGCGGCGCACCGCCTGCTCTTCGGACGCGACAGCTACCTCGAGGTGCAACCGGCCGATTACGCCGACCTGCTGCGTGGTGCCGGTCGGAAGGGGATCGATCTGCTGGAGCAGTCGCCGCAGGGGTTGCTCATGCTGGGCTCCGCGGGCGAGCAGCTCGTCCAGGGCCGCGACTTTTACGCGGTCTTCTCGACGGATGACGAGTGGCGCCTCGTGTCCGGCGGAAGGACGCTGGGCACGGTGCCGCTCACGAACGTGCTGGGCGTGGGATCGCTCGTCGGGTTCGCAGGGCGGAGGTGGCGGGTGGAGGCCGTCGACGATCGTGCCAAGGTGCTCGAGGTCGTTCCGCACCGTTCGGGCCGGCTACCGCGTTTCGACCGGCCCTCGAACGAGCCTCTCCACGATGTGCTGTCAATGACCATGCGTGAGGTCCTGGCGGATCGCGACGAGCCCACGTACCTCGACGCCGCCGCGAAGAAGTTCCTCGCGCAGGGTCGTGCATCGTTCGACGAACTCGGACTTTCCTCCGGCAGCTTGGTGCGATCCGGGAATGACACGCACCTTCTCACATGGCGGGGGACCGTGGTGAACGGGCTGCTCGCGATCCTGCTCATGAGCGCCGGTCTCGAGGCAGAGGTGCATGATGTCGGCGTGACGGCCGTCGGTACGTCGCCCGCCGACCTGCAAGCCCTGCTCTCGACCTTGGACGGGTGTCCTCCGATCGACGACCTCGCGGATTTCGTCGTCGGGCTGCGTACGGCCAAGCTCGACGAGTTCATCGACGAGGATCTGCTGCGTCGGATGTGGAGTCGTAGAAGCGAACGCCACTTGGAAACGGTCGCTGGCATCATCGCTGAGCTTTGCGAAAACCGGGCACTTGACGGAAATGTGTCCGTATAGCGAGAGCGGTGGTTCTTACCCGCGGGCTTACGATCGACAACGCACCTTCGGAATCCCATGGTTGAACGAAGGGCCGCTAAGTCAGATTAGAGCTTCAAAGCGGCCATTCCGCTAACCTGAAGAGTTTCGGATGCCGGCAGGCGTACGAAAGTCGTGGAGGCCCGAACCCGCGGGCTGCAAGCGCTGCGCTATGGGGTCGTCTAATCGCTTTGAGGTCAACCCGCTTCGTATCTGATGTCGAGCTGCGCAACGATGTCGTCTCTGCCGGGGCAAGGTCGTCTTCGCGGTCGGGACTTGCCGCCGCATCATGGGTTTCGCGGAACGGATCTTCCTATGTTTTCGCCGCAATGAGCCCGGAGACTCCTGCACTCCCATAGTCGGAATGATCCAGCCCACGTCCCGGCAGGGACATCTCGGCGCATCTGAACGAGATGCGAACGGGTCAGATGGTCAAAGGGTCACTGGTCGGCTCAGGCTGGGTTGCTGGCAAGGCGCTCGAAGCACTGGCCGCTCTTGAGCATGCTGTGCATGATGACGGCAAGCTTCCTTGCGACCGCGATCGCCGCGCGCTTGAACCCAAGCTTCTCGCGCAGCACCATCCCCCAGGTTCGGAGCGTGCTGTCGGCGGCGACACGCGTCAGGATCGTTGTTGCCGCCTCGTAAAGAAGCGCTCGTAGATGCGCATCGCCGCGGCGGGAGATATGGCCTCCATAGTCTACTTCGCCCGACTGGTAGCGCCGGGTGGTCAATCCAAGCCATGCGCCGACCTGTCAATCGGCTCGGGAAGTTGACCCCGTATCGGCGTGCAACTTTGACCCCCTTTTCTGATGGGCAGCCGGGTTGTCCCGGTAGTCCACAGGAGGGCCCCACGGCCGGCGCCGCGCGCCGCCACGAGCGCAGGCGGTGACGGCCGTGGGAGGTGCCTGTGGACCCACCGGGTCAACCCGGGGGATGGGGGTCCGGGGGAAGGGTTTCAGGCGGCTTCGCGGTTCTTGAAGCGCCAGCTCTCGTTGCCGGTCTCGACGATGTCACAGTGGTGGGTGAGCCGGTCGAGGAGCGCGGTCGTCATCTTGGCGTCGCCGAAGACCGTGGGCCACTCGCCGAAGGCAAGGTTGGTCGTCACCACCACTGAGGTCCGTTCGTAGAGCTTGCTGACGAGGTGGAAGAGCAGCTGGCCGCCCGAGAGCGCGAAGGGCAGGTAGCCAAGCTCGTCGAGGATGACGAGGTCGAGCCGCGACAGGTGGTCGGCGATGCGCCCAGGGCGCCCGGCACGGGCCTCGGCCTCGAGCTGGTTCACGAGGTCGACGGTGTTGTAGAAGCGGACCCTCGCTCCGGCCCGGACGCAGGCACGCCCCATGGCGATGGCGAGATGCGTCTTGCCCGTCCCGGTGCCGCCGACCAGCACGACGTTGCGCTGCGCCTCGAGGAAGGCACCCGTGCCGAGATCGCGGACCAGGCCTTCGTTGATGCCGGTGCCGGCGAAGTCGAAGTCGGCGAGCTCCTTGGCGAGCGGCAGCTTGGCGGTCGTCATCTGGTAGCGGATGGAGCGGGCCTGCTTCTCGTCTATCTCGGCCTTGAGCAGGTCGCCGACGACGCGCTGAGCGGAGTGCTGCCGCTTCACGGCATCGGCGACGACCTCGTCATAGGCATGGCGCATGCCGACGAGCTTCAGCGTTCCCATCATCTCCAGGATGGCGTGACGTTCCATAGGACCTCCTCAGGCTGTCGTAGCGGGCGCAGTCGGCGACGGGCTCGCGGCCGAGCCGCAGAGCCTCGGGCGTGGCGATGGTGGCGGGAGCGGCGGTCTGGCGCTGGCGGGTGAGCACGTTGAGCACGACGTCGCGGCTGACGGTGCCGCCGGCGAGCGCCTCGGCACAGGCCGCCTCAACGGCATCCAGCCCGTCCGTCGTCACCGCCGCCAGGATGCCCACCATCTGGCGGTCGCCGTCGGCATGGCCCGCCAGCCTCCGCCTGACGCGTTCCAGCGCCACCGGCAGCGGCCAGTCCTTGAAGGGGGCGCCGTTCCTCAACGCGCCGGGCTTGCGTGCCAGGACGGGCACATAGTGCCACGGGTCGTAGACCGTCTGGTCGCGGCCGAAGCGCCGGGCATGCTCGCCGACGACCTCGCCCTCCTGCCGGATGACGATGCGCTCGGCATAGGCGTGCACCTCGACCGGGCGCCCCGCCGCCTTCGCGTGCACCGAGTATTTATTGTAGTCGAAGCGGACCAGCAGCGTCTTCGACACCGCCGCTGGCAGGGCGTGGAAGCCGTCAAAGGGTCCGCGGTAGGCGATGAGCGCAGGCCGGTCGGCCGCCTCGAACACCTGCTGGACCGTGCAGTCCCTGAGCTCGGGATGCGCGGCACGCTGGGCATGGACGGTGCAGCGGTCGAGCAGCCAGGCGTTGAGCTCGTCGTAGCTCCTGAAGCGCAGCCGCGGCGTGAAGAAGCGCTCGCGCACCAGCCCGACCTGGTTCTCGACCTGCCCCTTCTCCCAGCCCGATGCCGGCGTGCATGCCACCGGCTCGACCAGGTAGTGGCCGCACATCTGCTGGAAGCGCCGGTTGTAGCGCCGCTCACGACCGACGAAGATGGCGTCCACCGCGGTCTTCATGTTGTCGTAGATGCCGCGCTGACAGGCGCCGCCGAAGAAGGCGAACGCCCGGTCGTGGGCGTCGAACACCATCTCCTGGCTCTCGCGCGGGTAGGCCCGCACGAAGAACATCCGACTGTGGCAGAGCCGCATGTGCGCGACCTTCACCGTCGTCGTCACGCCCGCCATGACGACGACCTCATGGCTCCAGTCGAACTGGTAGGCCTCGCCCGGCGCAAAGCTCAGCGGCACGTAGGCCGCCGCCGTGACCGCCGACCGCTCACGCTGCCATGCCGTGGCATAGCGGCGAACGGCATCGTAGCCGCCACGGTAGCCTAGCCCCTGAAGCTCCTCGTACACCCGGACCAGCGTCAGGCGCTCGCGCCGCTGCTTGCGCTCGTTGGCCTCCAGCAGCCGCTCGAGATCCGCCGACCATGGCCCAAGCTTCGGCAGCGGCTGCACCGTCCGCTCGTAGGAGAAGTCCGTCTCGCCGGACCGCAGCACCTTGCGCACCGTGTTCCGCGACACCCGCAGGTCGCGCACGATCTCCTTGATGCTCTTACCCTTGACGTAGAACTCGCGCCGGATGCGCGCCACCGTCTCCACGACCAGCATTCTCCCCGACCGCTCCTGCGCAAAGCGCCGGGCGTGAACCGCTCAGTTCAGGGGGGTCAATTTTGCACGCCGATCAGCCCCGAACGGGGTCAACATTGCAGGCCGATTCACAGCGCTCGCTCGCTCGAGCCGGCTGGTCGCCAAGGTGGACAGCGCCGCCGTCCAAGACGGGTTCGACCTCTACCTCCACGGCTTCATCGTCGCCGACGACGGGCGCTGGGTGGTCGTGCAGCAGGGCATGAACGGCGACCGCAAGCAGGCGCGTCGTTACCATTGGCTCTCCGAAGGACTTGAGAGTTTCGTCGACGCACCGCACGCCGCGGTCGAGGGCGCCAATCAGGGCCGGATCGTCAACCTGACCGACCGGCGCGCCGCCGCCTCACGCGACCGGCAGCTGGACCTTATCAGGGATGCTGGTCCCGACGGGATCGTCCGCGAACTCTCCCGGCTTCAGCCCATGAGCACCAAGGCACCTGCACCGCCCGCACAAGCCACGCTGCCGCACCTAATCATGCCGGATCATCACGAGGTCCGGGCCGAGGACGTCGTCGAGCGCCGGCTGCATGGCGCGCTGGCGGCTGCTGCCGATCGAGGACCCAAGGACTTCGCCGAACTGCTGCTGGTGCCGGGCATCGGCGTGCGCACCGTTCGCTCGCTCGCGATGGTGGCGGAGGTAGTTCACGGTGCTCCCTGTCGCTTCAGCGACCCTGCCCGCTTCAGTCTCGCGCATGGCGGCAAGGACCGTCACCCCTATCCCGTGCCGACGCATGTCTATGATCGGACGATCGCGGTCATGAAGAATGCGGTCGACGCCGCAAAGCTCGGCCAGGACGAGAAGCTGGCGGCGATCCGACGCCTCGACCAGCAGGCGCGGCGCCTCGAAGCCACCGCGACCGGCCCTTCGGTCGACGCGCTGATCGCGGACGAGCGCGGCCGCTCACACGCGTTCGGCGGCCGCAGCGTGTTCGGCTGGGAGCAGCCGGCACAGCCGCAAGCCGACGACAGCGCGGCATGATGGCCATGGCGGACCTGTTCGACCTGGCTGCGCTGCCCGGCCTCGCGTCACAGGACGATCTGATCAGCGAAGCCGAGGAGCGGATGCTGATCGAGGCGATCGACGCGACCGCGCTCTCGCCGTTCCGCTTCCAGGGCTGGACCGGCAAGCGGCTGACCAGCTCCTTCGGCTGGCGCTACGACTTCGACGCGGGGCGGCTCGAGCGCGGCGAACCCCTGCCGGAGTGGCTGCTGCCGATCCGGGATCGCGCGGCTGCCTTCGCCGGGCTACCCGCGGACGATCTCGTCCAGGCCTTGCTGATCCGCTACGATCCAGGCGCCGGCATCGGCTGGCATCGTGACCGGCCGGCATTCGAGCATGTGGTTGGGCTGTCGCTGGGTGCGGAGGCGACGATGCGCTTTCGCCGCCGGGTCGGCACCCGCTTCGAGCGCGTCGGCGTGCCCCTGCCGCCCCGCGGCGCCTATCATCTCAGCGGTGAGGCCCGCCAAGAGTGGGAGCACAGCATCGTCGAGATGGACCAGGCACGCTGGTCGATCACGTTCCGGAGCCTGCGGGTCAGGTCCTCCTAGCCGGCGTCGTCCAAATGAGGGCTGTCGCCAGTTTCGGCTTCGTCCGCATCAGGCAGCTTCAAGGCAAGAGAGCCGATATTGTCACCGCGGATCTCGATCATCGAGACCCCTTCCACGATCAACGCGTGCTGCGGGATGAGAATCGCGTCCTCCTGATGCGTCAGGTCCAAAGCGAGCCATGCGCGTACCGCTTTCTCGAGGCTCGTCACCTCGACAAGCTCTTCAAGGCCGCGCGGTACGTTCTCCAGCGCGGCGCTCATGCGCCAATTGATGTCGGGCGATGCCGCATCGCCCCAGCTTGCTTCGACCATCGTCTCGGATCTCCGCTCACGATATTGGACGTTCTCCTACGCCGCGCGCAACCCGCGTCTCAACGGCAATTCTTCTAGTGAGCTTCGCTCACGCGGGGCAAACAACCGACGAGAAGCGATCAGATGTTAGGTTCGGCATCGCTGACGAAGCGGTAACTCTTCTGCTCGAACCCGAGGGCTCGGAAGAAGCCGTTGGCGTTGCGGACCTCGATGTCGCTCATCGCCTCGACCTTTGTGCAGCCTTGGTCGACCATCGCCGACCGGGCAGCATCGACCAGCGCACGGCCAATGCCCTCCCGCCGTTCGTCCTCCGCCACGACGAGCAGCGTCAAGCGGCCGATCGGAGCCTCCTGCAAACCGAGGATGACGTGCCAGGCGACGCAGCCGAGCACCCTGCCCCGCTCGGCGACGATCACGCCGCCGCCAGCGCGTTTGAGCTCGTTGAAACGCGAGGCGAACGTCGCAGCCGAGTCCTGGTCGCCGATCAGCGTCCTGATCTCGTCAAGGTCCGCCTTGGCTGCGGTGCGTGTTGCAAGAACTGGCTCGGGCTCGGGCTCCGGTTGAGGCTCCGGCTCTGGCTCCGGCTCAGGCTCACGCTCAGGCTGAGGTATGGGTTCGGGCTCTGCTTTCGGCTGGCGCGGAGGCGGCGGTTCGGCGGCCTTTTTTCTGGTGGTGAATGCCCCCGGCTTACGTCGCTTGCCCGCTCCCGCCGGCTGACTCGTCCGCTTGTCCTGATCATCGCTCTCGGCCGCTGCCGCAGACACATCCTCAGCCGCCTCAGCATCGTTGGCAGCCACGATTTCGGAGGCGGTGCGGCTCGGCTTTGGACGATCCGGTGTCACCTGTGCGGACTGCGCCCAGGTCGAGACCTCCGCCTTGCGCAGATAGTCGCGGATGTCGGGGGCAAGCGCGGTCAGGCCGTCGGGCCCAAACCCAAACAGCTCCTTGCCGGCACCGTCGGTCAGTCCATAGCGACCATAATCGCCCACGCCGGCCTTGCGCTTGCGCGACTTGACCAGCTTGAGCCCGCGGTGCGCCGCCGCGTCGCGCAGCGCATCATCTTCTCCTTCAGGCACGCTTGCGCGCCGGCGCCTTCGTGGGTTCGGCGGGTGCCTCGGCCTTCGCCTTGGCCGGCTTCTTCGCAGCCGGTTTCTTCTTGGGTGCTTCGTCGGGCGCGTCAGGCTTCGCTGCGGTGGCCGATGACCCGAGCGACTTCTTGAGCGCCGCCATTAGGTCGACGACGTTGCTGCCGCGCGGATCGGCGGCCTTGTCGTCCTCGATCTTGATGGTCTTGCCCTTCCGCTTCTCCTCGATCAGCTCCTTCAGCGCATCGACATAGCGGTCGTGGAAATCGCTGGCGTCGAAAGCGCCGGTCTTCTTGTCGATCAGCGTCTGCGCGAGGTCGAGCAGGTCGTCGTCGGGCTTGGTCTCGCCGATGTCGCGGAAGTAGCTCGCCGCCTTGTGGACCTCGTCGGCGTAGCGCAGCGTCTCCATGACCATCCCGCGACCGCAGCCCTTGATGCTGACGACATATTCGCGGCCGCGCATCGCCAGCTGGCCGAGCCCGATCTTGTGGCTGCGCTTCAGCGCCTCGCGCAGCACCACGAACGCCTCCTCGGCGAGGTCGTCGGCCGGCACCACGTAGTATGGCTTGTCGAAGTAGATCGGGTCGATCTCGTGGCTGTCGACGAACTGGGTCAGTTCGAGCGTCTTCTTGCTTTCCAGCTTGACGCCTTCGATCTCCTTATCGTCGAGGAGGACATACTCGCCCTTGGCGTATTCGAATCCCTTGATGATCTTGTCGACGTCGACCGGGCCGATACCCGGCACGGTCTTCTCATATTTGATGCGCTGGCCGGTCGGCTCGTAGATCTGGTGGAACGCGACCGCGGCCCCGCTCTTGGTCGCGGAGAAGATCTCGACCGGGATCGAGACCAAAGCGAGCCGGATCTGGCCCCGCCAGTAGGGACGTGCGGCCATGCTTCTGCTCCTGAGTCCGATCGATGCCGCAACCCGCGGCTTGAAAGACTATCTGCCCCGTGATCGGCTGCGCGCGAAGGGAAATCGGTCGCGGATCACATCGTTGAAGTAGGTCCCCTTCGACGCCGCCGCCTTGAACCCCTCCGCGACCTCAGCCGGAACATCGTCGTAGGTATAGACCTTGCCGCTGACGAAGCGCACGGCGAGGCGCTGTTCCTCCTTGTCGTAGACGAAGCTCTGGATCACGCTGGACGGCACGAAGGCAGGAACGCCGCTATGTGCCGATCTCTCCGGCGCAAACCAGCGACAGGAACGCTAAACCGGAGATCTTGTCCTTGGCGATTGCCGCATCATGACCGCACCGGCCTCGGCGCCCATGGAGGCGAAGCTCGTCACCGAGCTGCCGGAGGAGCCCGGCTGGCAGTTCGAGCCCAAGTGGGACGGGTTCCGCGCACTGGTGTTCCGCGACGGCGATGCGGTTGAGCTTCTGTCGAAGTCGGGCAAGTCGCTCGCTCGCTACTTTCCCGAGATCGTGGCGCTGGTCGCCGGGATCGACCAGGCGCGGTTCGCCCTCGACGGCGAGCTGATCCTGCCGGTCGGCGACATATTGTCGTTCGATGCGCTGCAAGCGCGGCTCCATCCCGCAGAGAGCCGGATCACGAAGCTGTCGCGAGAGACCCCGGCGCAGCTGATGCTGTTCGACTGCCTGCACGACGGCGAGGACGATCTGCTGACCAAGCCGCTCGCGGAACGCCGCCCGACGCTGGAGGCGTTCCATGCCCGCCACGGCGATCCCTCGCTGCTGCTGTCGCCTTGCGGCGATCTCGCGGCGGCGTGGGCGTGGCTGGCGCAGAGCGGCGGGGCGCTCGACGGCGTCGTCGCGAAGCGGCTCGATGAGCCGTACCGCCCCGGCGAGCGTGCGATGCTCAAGGTCAAGCAGCATCGGACGGCGGACTGCGTGGTCGGCGGATTCCGGCGCGCGAAGGACGGGAACGGCGTCGCCTCGCTGCTGCTCGGGCTGTATGACGATGCCGGCCGCTTGAACCATGTCGGGTTCACCTCTGGGATCGCGGCGGCAGATCGCGTTGCGCTCGCCGCCAGGCTCGAGCCTCTGATCGGAGCCCCTGGCTTCACCGGCAAGGCGCCCGGCGGCCCCAGCCGCTGGAACAATGGCGAGGAGAGTGAATGGGAGCCGCTGCGCAGCGAGCTCGTCGTCGAGGTCCTCTACGATCAGGTTACAGGCGCACGCTTCCGCCATGGCACCCGCCTGTTGCGCTGGCGTCCCGACAAGGCGCCGGAGCAGTGCACGATGGAGCAGCTCGTCTACGAGCTGCGCCCCGCCGAGCTGGCGACGCTCGATCGATGAGCCGGCCACCAAGACATTCCTGCTAGGACGAGAGCTGCCATGGCCCGAACCTCCACAACCGAATCGTCGGCGACCGATAGCCTCGCCACCTACCGCGCCAAGCGCGACTTTGCGAAAACCGACGAGCCCGCTGGCGCGACCAAGCCGACGTCCGGCAATGGCTTCCTGGTTCAGAAGCACGACGCGACCCGGCTCCACTACGATTTCCGCCTCGAGCTCGACGGCGTGCTGCTGAGCTGGGCGGTGACGCGAGGACCGAGCTCCGATCCGGACGACAAGCGGCTTGCGGTCAGGACCGAGGACCACCCGCTCGACTATGCGACCTTCGAGGGCACGATCCCCAAGGGCCAATATGGCGGCGGCACCGTGATGCTGTGGGACAATGGGACATGGGAATCGATCGCCGGCAAGGATCCGCGCAAGACCATCCCCGAGGGGCATCTCCACTTCATCCTCCATGGTCATCGCATGAAAGGCGAGTGGATCATGATCCGGCTGAAGCCACGCGGCCGCGAAAAGGGCGAGAACTGGCTGCTGCGCAAGGTCGCCGACGAGCATGCCGGCGGCTCGGACGACCTCGTGACGACGCACCTCACCGGCGTCGAGAGCGGGCTGACCATGGCCGAGATCGCGGCCGGCAAGAAACCGACGAGGAAGCGGGCCACCGCCACCAAGGCGGAGCCGCCGGCAGCATCTGCTCCCGCGCCGGCACGTCGGACGAAGAAAGCCAAGCCGGAAGGCGTCGCCCCGCCGTTCCGGCCGGTCCAGCTGGCCACGCTCGTCGACCATGTGCCCGCCGGCAACGCCTGGCTGCACGAGATGAAATATGACGGCTACCGCACGCTGATCTCGATCGGCGGCGGTGATGGCCGCGCGTACACGCGCTCGGGCCTCGACTGGACCGACAAGTTCGCGCCCGTCGTCGCGGACGCCGCCACGCTCGATGTCTCCTCGGCACTGCTCGACGGCGAGGCCGTCGTGCTTGATGCCGAGGGCCGGACCAGCTTCCAGGCGCTGCAGAATGCGCTCAAGGAAGACCCTGGCTCGATCCTGTACTACGCCTTTGACCTGCTCGCGCTCGACGGTGACGACCTGACCGACCGGCCATTGACCGAGCGCAAGGAGAAGCTCGCCACCCTGATCGGCTCGGGCACGTCCAAGATCCGCTACTCCGATCACATCGTCGGCCGCGGCGAGGAGCTGTTCGGCACCTTCTGCGAGGCCGGGCTGGAAGGCGTCATCTCCAAGCGGGCCGATGCGAAGTATGTCGGCTCGCGCTCGGGCAGCTGGGTCAAGACAAAGTGCATCAAGCGTCAGGAGTTCGTGATCGTCGGCTGGACGCCGTCGGACAAGCAGCGCGGCTTTCGTGCGCTGCTGCTCGGGGTCAACGAGAATGGCAAGCTGCGCTACGCCGGCAAGGCCGGTACCGGCTACACCGCCGACGAGATCGACAAGCTGATGGGCCTGATGACGCCGCTCGAGGTCAAGACGCCTACCGTCGAGGCCCCGCGCGCGGCGGTGCGCGGCGCCCACTGGATCCAGCCCAAGCTCGTCGCTGAGATCGCGTTCATGGAGGTGACCGGAGACGGCGTGCTGCGCCACTCGAGTTATCTCGGGCTACGCCTCGACAAGAAGGCGGAAGCCGTCGTCGTCGAGAAGGAAGCCCCAGTCGCCGAGGTGGAGGCCGCCGCCACGGCACCGGCGGCAACGAAGGTTCGCGTCACCAACCGCGAGCGCGTGATCTTCCCCGAGGGCAAGATCACCAAGGGCGAGCTCGCCGACTATTACCAGGCGGTGTCGGGGATCATGCTGCCATGGGCGGGCAGCCGTCCGATCAGCCTGGTCCGTTGCCCGCAGGGGCGCGGCAAGAAATGCTTCTTCCAGAAACACGACGCCGGCAGCTTCGGCGATCACGTCCACCATGTCGGCATCCGGGAAAAGGACGGACACGACGAGCCCTATCTCTTCATCGACGATGCGGAGGGGCTGGTCACCTGCGTGCAGATGGGCACCATCGAGTATCACGGCTGGGGCGCGCGCATCGAGGACGTTGAGAAGGCCGACCGGCTGGTGTTCGATCTCGATCCGGACGAAGGCCTCGAGTTCAAGGATGTCATCTCCGCGGCGTTCCACGTTCAGGAGCTGCTCGGGCAGATGGGGCTGGTGACCTTCCCGATGGTGACCGGCGGCAAAGGCGTCCACGTCATCGCGCCGCTCACACCCCAGGCCGAGTGGCCGGCGGTCAAGGACTTCGCCCACCGCTTTGCGCAGGTGCTGGCGCAGACCGAGCCCGACCGCTTCACCGCCGCGCTCGCCAAGGCCAAGCGCACCGGTCGCATCTTCGTCGACTATCTGCGCAATCAGCGCGGCGCGACCGCGGTGATGCCATACAGCGCCCGGGCCCGCGAACATGCGCCGGTGGCGGTGCCGATCACCTGGGAGGAGCTGCGGACGCTCGACGGCGCCTCGCGCTGGCATGTCGGCGACGCGGCGGAGTTGCTGAAGCGGGCGGCGTCGAAGGATCTGATCGGCTGGGGGCGCGCCGACCAGGTGCTGCCGGACCTGTAGGATGAAGATCGCCACCTACAACGTAAACGGCATCAACGGCCGCTTGCCCGTCCTCCTCCGCTGGCTCGAGGAGGAACAACCCGACATCGTCTGCCTGCAGGAGCTGAAGGCGCCGGACGAGAAGTTCCCGGAAGTGCCTATCCGCGATCTCGGCTACGATGCGATCTGGCACGGTCAGAAGAGCTGGAACGGTGTCGCCATCCTCAGCCGCGTCGGCGAGATCCACGAGACCCGGTGCGGACTCCCGGGCGATCCCGATCCGACGCAGAGCCGTTACCTCGAAGCCGCCGTCAACGGCGTGCTGATCGCCGGGCTCTACCTGCCCAACGGCAATCCGCGGCCCGGACCCAAGTTTGACTACAAGATGGCCTGGTTCGACACGCTGATCGAACACGCCGCAGCGCTGTTCGCCTCAGGCGCTCCCGTCGTGCTTGCCGGTGACTTCAACGTGATGCCGACCGAGCGGGACGTCTACAAACCCGAGCGCTGGACCGAGGACGCGCTGTTCGCGCCCGAGGTTCGCGCGGCGTTCTTCCGCCTGCTCGAGCAAGGTTGGACCGACGCGCTGCGGACCATTCATCCGGACGAGACGATCTACACTTTCTTCGACTATTTCCGGAATGCCTATGCGCGGAATGCCGGCCTGCGCATCGATCACTTCCTGCTCAGCCCGGCGCCGGCCGAGCGGCTGGTCGACGCCCAGGTCGACCGCGAGGTGCGCGGCTGGGAGAAGACCAGCGACCACGCGCCGGTCTGGATCGAGCTCGCCGACGAGGCGAAGCCACCGGCCCCGGCACGGCGGAAAGCCAAGGCAAGGCCCGCTTCCTCCACCTGATCGGCCAGTTTGGAAGGCGTGTTACGCAACCACTGTCGCTACCGACTCGACATGGTATGTTCCAGGGCATGCCGGTCATGACAGCTTCGAAAACGGACATTGCGCCGGCGCCGTGGGACGATAAGCCGCAGGTCGATTTTGTCGTCGTCGATGTAGAAACCGCATGCTCGCGTGTCAGCAGCATCTGCCAGATCGGGATCGTCGGCTTTCGGGATGGTTCGGAGGTGTTCGCGTACGAAAGCCTCGTAGATCCGTGCGATGAGTTCTCGTCGTTCAACACGCGGATCCACGGCATCAGCTGCGATCACGTCTTTGGGCAACCCACCTTTGCCCACATCCACGCAGTCGTCGATGGCCATCTCTCAGGTCGGACCACTGTAGCGCACTCCCTTTTCGATAAGGGAGCGCTCGCCGCCGCCTGCCGCGTGCATCGGCGCGAGATGATCGAGACGACATGGCTCGACAGCGTGCGGGTCGCCAAGCGCGCCTGGCCCGACCTTCCCAGCCACCGGCTGAATGTGCTCACCCGCTTCCTCGGGGTCCGCCACAAGCATCATGATGCATTGAGCGATGCTCGTGCCGCCGGAATGGTGATCGTGAAAGCGATCGATCACACCGGGATCGATCTGGCCACTTGGCTGAAGCCAACGCAGCCGCGCGGGGGTCCGGCACCGAAAGCGGCAGCAGATGGCCACCTCAAAGGGCATCGCGCCGCAATCCTGGGCGCGCCACGTGACGGCGCCCTGGGTCTTTGGTTGGCTGGGATGGGTGCCCGGGTGGTTGCGTCGATCGGCACGACATCCACGATGCTCGTTATCAGCAAGGATCAGCCGTTCGGCAGGTTCGCTCCCAGCGGCCCTTATCGGCGCGCTGAGGAGCTACGACGCAACGGCTCCGCAATCGAGATCGTGGCAGAGGACGATCTCCGTGCGCGCTTCTCCCTTGATGCGGCCGTCGCAGCATAGGCGTACGCACCTTTCGTGCTCGAGCGCAGATCAGCACCTCGAAATTGCCTCTCGGATCGGACATGCTGGCGTCATGGCTACCGACAAACACACCGCCACCTTCATCGTCGACCAGCTCTCCGCAGCCGGTGACGTTTCGGCCAAGCCGATGTTCGGAGAATATGGCCTATACTGCGACGGCAAGATGTTCGGGATGATCTGCGAGGGCCAGCTCTTCATCAAGCCTACCACAGGCGGGCGGGGGTTCGCCGGGAGCATCGAGGAGGCCCCACCTTATCCTGGTGCGAAGCCGTGCCTGCTGGTCGACGCCGATCGGTGGGACGATGGCGACTGGCTCGCCGAACTCGTCCGGATCACGACCGCGGAGCTGCCTCTTCCCAAGCCGAAGCCGCCTCGCAAGCCAACGTCAGGCTGAGCCGGCGTGCAGGCGGTGTAACGCCCGTCTACCGCAGCTGGCTGTCCTTGCTCCCGCGCCGGTTGAAGGCGGAAAGCGTCGGACGGCTGTCGCGCTCCGACTGGCACTGTACGCACGTACGCACGCCTGTCAGGGCGCGGCGGCGGGCCTCGGGGATCTCGTCGCCGCACTCCGTGCAATGCGTCTCCCCACCCCCCGCCGGTATGCGCGATCGTGCGAACAGAACGGCGTCGGTGACCGTGTCGTCGATCTGATCCTGGATCGCGCCATCTCTTGTCCAACCGCCTGCCATCTCTTCCGTCCGTTCTGGTGTTCCTCAGGCCTGGAAGATGGGCAGGCAGCGGGTACAATCCAACCGCCCAGGACCTATGGGCCACGGCGGCGTTTATCGGTGCGCTGCCTGAGCCCGCTTCAAGTAGCCACCTGGAACCTCAGGCGAAGAGACCGTAGCAATGGCGCGAACCTTGAGGAGATGCCGATGTCCGACGATTACGCCCATGGGCGGCGTGATGGTCTGCGGCTGGCCCTGGCAATCCTTGCGGCGGAAGAAGCTAAATGGTCGGCATTGCTCGGCGAAAGCCCGTCATGGCGAACCAACGCGGTGCGCAAGGTCCGGCACAAGACATTCCAGGTAGCGCAAAGCCGGGTGCAGACCGCGCTCCATCGGGTCACGCCCAGGAACGATCCTGCGATCGACGCGGAGCTGGCCTCAGCCCTCAAGAAGGTCGGGCTCTAGCCACCGGAGCAGGTGCAATCTCGCGCACCATCGTCGATCTTCCTCAGATATTGCCCCAAGAGATCGAGGAGACCGCGCGTTGAAGAAGAAAGATGATGATGCTGAACGACATCCTGGTACCGACCTACACCCAGATGCTGGGTGCGCTTTCGGCGTGGCTGGGCAAGGCCGAGGAAACTTCGCGCGACCGAGCCCAAGCGCTGCTCATCGCCCGCCTCGCTCCCGACATGTTCCCGCTCTCGACCCAGATCCGGTTCGCGTGCGTGCAGGCGCAGGAAGGGGTGTTCCGGCTGCGGCAGGAGACGTTCCCGCCCTCGATCGCGGTGCTGCTGGACGAAGGCCGCAACGCGTCCGAGCATCCTGGCTCCATCACGGATGCACGCACCAGGATCGCCGAGACCCTGACGCTCGTAGAGGCGATCGCAGCGGACACGCCGGGGATCGATCCCGCGACACCGATCGCTCACGCGCTTCCGCAGGGCATGGTGTTCGACCTTACCGCCGAGCAATATGTCCGCGACTGGGCGTTGCCCCAGTTCTACTTCCACGTCATGACCGCCTACGCCATCCTGCGCGCTCAAGGCGTCGAGCTGGGCAAGACCGACTATGTCGCGCACATGTTCGCGTACTTGCGGCCCGGCACAGAGCCTTCGCGGTAGGGCGACCGATTCTGCGTCAAGCCACTCCCCTCCTCGTCCGCGATTGAAGGCGGGTCGTTGCACCGGAACGACAGATCCGGCGTTAGGTCGTCAGTCATTCCGGCGGTGAGACCAACATGAAGATCGTGACGCTTCCAGGCGGAGAGACGGTGCCGGCGCTCGGCCAGGGCACCTGGATGATGGGCGAGCGGCACGATCGCCGCGGCGACGAGATCGCGGCGCTGCGCACGGGCGTCGAACTCGGCATGACGCTCATCGATACGGCCGAAATATATGGCGACGGTGCGGCCGAAACCCTGATCGGCGAAGCGCTCGGGGACGTGCGCGACCAGCTGTTCCTGGTCAGCAAGGCCGATCCGCAGAATGCCTCGCGCAAACGTCTCGGCGGTGCCTGCGAGGCCAGCCTGAAGCGGCTCGGCACCGACCGGCTCGACCTGTACCTGCTCCATTGGCGCGGGGGGGTGCCGCTCGGCGAGACCGTAGAGGCGATGGAAGCGCTGAAGGCCGAGGGCAAGATCCGGTACTGGGGCGTCAGCAACCTCGATACCGACGACATGGCAGAGCTCGTCGCGGCGGACGGAGGCGCCTGCGTGACCGACCAGATCCTCTACAATCTCACGCGGCGGGGTGCCGAACACGACCTGCTGCCCTGGCTTGCGGAGCATGGCATCCCCACCATGGCGTACAGCCCGGTTGAACAGGGACGGCTCCTTGCCGATCCCACCCTCGCCAAGGTCGCAGCCGCGATCGGCGCGACCCCGGCGCAGGTCGCACTTGCCTGGGCAATGCGCCACGACGGCGTGATCGCCATTCCGAAGGCAGGCTCGGTTGCTCATGTGCGAGAGAACCGTGCGGCTGCGGATCTCGTCCTCTCGGACGCCGATCTTGCGACCCTCGACGCGGCTTTCCCGCGCCCGCGCAATCGTCGCCCGCTTGAGATGCTCTGAGCTTTCGGCGATGGCGCTCTTCTTCACCGCCGACACGCACGTCGGCGACCATCGCACGATCAACATCCACCATCGGCCGTTTGCCGATGTGGCGGCGATGGACGCGGCGATTGTTGCCGGCTGGAACGAGGTGGTCGGTCCCGAGGACGAGATCTGGCACCTTGGTGACGTCGCACGCCGGTCGGCGGACGTGCCAGCCTTGCTCGCTCGGCTCAACGGCACCAAGCATCTCGTCCGCGGCAACAATGACGATCCTGGGACCGGTGAAGCCGCCGGCTGGGCGAGCGTTCAGGACTATGCCGAACTGACGCACGACGGTGTCCTGCTGGTGCTGTGCCACTACCCGTTCAGGAGCTGGAACGGGCAGCATCGCCGCTCGATCAACCTGCACGGCCATAGTCACGGCAAGCTGAAGCCATTGCCGCGCCAGTTCGACGTCGGGGTAGACGCTCGTCATTTCCGGCCCACGACGCTCGCGGCGCTCGTCGGGCGAGCCTCGGTCGACGTCGAGCCTGGCGAGAACCTCGCTCGGCAGAACCCGCCAACACGATCGCGTGAGGCGGCAGCGTGAGCGCAGACGCTTACCCGGTTACGCCGGACGGCCGCTATTTCGAGGTTCGCGGCCGCCTGTGGCGGCGATCGAACCCGAGCCTGCCGGAAGAGCAGCGCGCCGCGTTGGTGAGCGAACTCATGACGGCGAGACGGGCGGTAGGAGCCGCGTTGCGTGCCGCCGACAAAGCGCACCTTGCCGAGGCACGTGCCCAGGTCGATCGCGCCAAGGTGGCGCTCGGCGAGCGCGGGCCGGTGTGGTGGCGGGACGGCTCGCCCGATCTCAATCGCCATCTCGTCGTCAACACTCCGTATGCCAGTTGGCTGAGCGAGCAGGATAGCGCACCATGACGAACGACCCGCTGCCCGAGCTGCCCGCCGGTGCGTTTTCGAAGCAGGATTCAGGCGACGATCTCGCTTTCTACGCTCCACCGCGGCTGGTCACGCATATCGACGAAGGAGCGGTGGCGGCGCTGACCGCCTGTTATCGGGAGCGGCTCCCGGAGAACAGCCAAGTGCTCGACCTCATGTCGAGCTGGGTCAGCCACCTGCCATCCGACCGATCCTACGCCGCTGTCGTCGGTCACGGCATGAACGCCGAAGAGCTCGCCGCCAATCCAAGGCTGGATGGCTGGTTCGTGCAGGACCTCAATCGCGAAACATCACTGCCGCTGGACGATCAATCGTTCGATGCCGCGCTCTGCTGCGTCGGTGCGCAATATCTCCAGCAACCCATCGCGGTGTTCGCCGATGTACGCCGCGTGTTGACGCCGGGCTCCCCGTTCATTGTCAGCTTCTCGAACCGTTGCTTCCCGACCAAGGCCGTCGCCATCTGGCGGTCGCTCGATACGAACGGACATGCCGCATTGATCCGGCTCTACCTCGAGCGCGCCGGCTTCCGCGACATCACGGTCGAGTTGCTTGCCGATGGTGGTGGGAGCGACCCATTAGTCGCTGTCATCGGCCGGGCCTGACTACCAGAAGCGAGTGCCAGGGAAACCTTCGGGAGCTCCATTGAGATCGGCCAGGCTTCAACCCGATCGAACACCTGGGTTGAGACGCCACGCGCTCGCTCTCGACTCGGCATCGATCACCGGGGCGTCTGACTGGTACGAACGCGCGAGGACCGCCAATGATAACCGCCACTTCGATCCCGCGCGCTTCCACGCTGCTTCCACCGGCAAGTTGGCGCGATCTGCAGCAGACAGCGAAAAGCCCGCTAAGTCTTTCGACTTGCGGGCTTTTTGTTGGTTGCGGGGACAGGATTTGAACCTGTGACCTTCAGGTTATGAGCCTGACGAGCTACCGGGCTGCTCCACCCCGCGACAACTGGTGTTGGCCCCGGGCCTGGATCCCGGACCGAAGGTCCGCAAGGCCGACCGGCCGTCCGAGCTTATGCGAGGATAGCCAAAGCCGCGGATGCGGCTGCCGGCGCCTGAGGCGCAAAAGGTAACATTGTGAATGGGTTAATCAGCGTTCGCGCCGGCTTCAAAGCCTGGCGGCGACCTACTCTTCCATCGCTTAAGCGATAGTACCATCGGCGCTGTCTGGTTTCACGGCCGAGTTCGGGATGGGATCGGGTGGGTCACAGACGCTAAGGCCACCAAGCTATGGGGCCGGCGCGGATGCTGATGGGTCAGAAATCGATGCGTGCACACTAACACTATGCCGAGCCGAACCACGTGATCGCCGACAATGCTGCGGACAGCCCTGTCATTGATGGTGGAACTCTCAAGCGCGAATAGGACAATTAGTATCGGTTAGCTCCATGGGTTACCCCACTTCCACATCCGATCTATCAAGGTCGTGGTCTTCGACCGTCCTAAGATATCTTATCTCGAGGGGAGCTTCCCGCTTAGATGCTTTCAGCGGTTATCTCGTCCGTACATAGCTACCCTGCTGCGCTCTTGGCAGAACGACAGGTGCACCAGAGGTACGTTCATCCCGGTCCTCTCGTACTAGGGACAAGTCCTCTCAAATATCGACGCCCACGGCAGATAGGGACCAAACTGTCTCGCGACGTTCTGAACCCAGCTCACGTACCACTTTAATTGGCGAACAGCCAAACCCTTGGGACCTGCTCCAGCCCCAGGATGTGATGAGCCGACATCGAGGTGCCAAACAACCCCGTCGATATGAGCTCTTGGGGGTTATCAGCCTGTTATCCCCGGCGTACCTTTTATCCGTTGAGCGATGGCCCTTCCACGAGGGACCACCGGATCACTATGACCGACTTTCGTCTCTGCTCGACTTGTCAGTCTCGCAGTCAGGCTGGCTTATGCCATTGCACTCTAACAGCCGGTTTCCAACCGGCCTGAGCCAACCTTCGCGCGCCTCCGTTACTCTTTGGGAGGCGACCGCCCCAGTCAAACTACCCGCCACAGAGGGTCCCTGATCCAGTTTCATGGATCGAGGTTAGACATCAGAAAACAACAGGGTGGTATTTCACCTATGGCTCCACCAGATCTGGCGACCTGGCTTCAAAGCCTCCCACCTATGCTACACAGTTCTTTCCTAATGCCACTCTGAAGCTGCAGTAAAGGTGCACGGGGTCTTTCCGTCTAACCGCGGGTACTCCGCATCTTCACGGAGAATTCAATTTCGCTGAGCATGTTCTGGAGACAGTGGGGAAGTCGTTACGCCATTCGTGCAGGTCGGAACTTACCCGACAAGGAATTTCGCTACCTTAGGACCGTTATAGTTACGGCCGCCGTTTACCGGGGCTTCATTTCGATGCTTGCACATCTCCACTTAACCTTCCGGCACCGGGCAGGCGTCAGACCCTATACGTCGTCTTGAAGCCGACTTAGCAGAGCCCTGTGTTTTTGCTAAACAGTCGCTACCCCCTGGCCTGTGCCCCCCAACAGAGCTTGCGCTTAGTTGGGGCCTCCTTCTTCCGAAGGTACGGAGGCAATTTGCCGAGTTCCTTCAGAACACTTCTCTCAAGCGCCTTGGTATACTCTACCAGACCACCTGTGTCGGTTTCGGGTACGGTCTATAC